>JAAFHO010000211.1 GCA_013297575.1 Chitinophagales bacterium | reverse complement strand
GCCAGTGCTGCAGGCACTTATAGACTAGACATAACGAATACATCTAATGGTTGTAGTAGCTCCCCACAACTTGTATTGCTACCGCCCCCTGTTTCCCCCTCTGACCCTCCTATTGTTATTATTGTTGACTTTCCAACCAATATCTTAACTTGTAAAACGCCAGTTATTACGCTCGGCAGTATATTAATTTTCACGGGAACGACTCCTTATACGGTTCAGTGGACGACCCTAGATGGTGCGCTGTCTCCCAGTGGAGGGACGGTAAATAAGCCAGACACTTATATATTGACCGTAACGGATTTAATTTCTGGATGTGTAGGTAGGGATACTGTTCTTATTTTGGAAGATAAAACACCACCAATACTCACCCTTAACCAAAATCTTGTTTTGGGATGTTTGAATAATTCAGTCCCATTGTCCAGTACGGTAAGTGGCACAGCACCTTTTACTTATCAATGGAGCGGCCCCAATTTTCAAAGCACATTGCCAGAGCCAAGTGCTACCTCTATCGGTTTGTATAGGGTAACAGTTACCCAAGCAAATGGATGTGTAGTCAAGGCAACACTCCAAGTGACGCAGAGCGATAGCACTATTTCAGTAGGTTTTTCCACCCAACCTGCTTGTATAGGTGGTATGAATGGCGCATTAATCGTAGAAAACACAACAGGTAGTAACCCACCTTTTCAGTATAGTGTTGATGGAGGAGCATGGCAGGATAGCACACGTTTTGATGGATTGAGTACAGGCAACCATACCTTAACAATCCGAGATAAAGAAGGCTGTTCTTCCGATACCTCGTTTACAATTCCTCCTGCTAAGGCATTTACGGTGGATTTACCCGATCAAATTGTCATTACTTTGGGCGATAGTGTACAACTTATACCAGTGCTTTCAGATCCGGGATTAACATATATTTGGTCTAATCCCATATCACTCAGTTGCTACGATTGCTTTTCGCCCTTTGCTCAACCGTCTGAAAATACTAATTACACCATTACAGTAACCAATGATAATGGTTGTACCGCTACAGCATCGGCGCAAGTGATTGTTCGAGTTGAAAGTAATGAGTATGCACCCAATGTGTTTGATCCCAACAGCGAAGCACCCAATAACCGTTTCGTTATTTATACCGGTAACCATGTACGCAATATTAAATCCTTAGAAATCTTCGACCGGTGGGGCGAATTCGTATTTCGAAGCAACAACTATCCACCCAACGACCCCGCTGGCGGATGGGACGGGACTACTCGATCAAAAAAATGTGCATCGGGTATTTACGTTTTTGTTGCACGTTTAGAACTCATCAACGGAACGGAAAAGGTACTCAGTGGCGATGTACTGTTGGTGCGGTAACTAATCTAATATTTGCAACAATGGCACTACATTGCTCAACACTGCCCCATTTTTGCTCCGCAGGTGAATTTCTAGAAAAAGCATCGTTTTTGCAGGTGTAACTAATGTAATTGGCTGCAAAAACCGGCCGGTTGGTACATTTTCTTGGATAATACGTTGCAACTCTTTACCATCAACAGAGCGAATAACACATATTAAATCTCCTGAAAATGGTATATCCACGTTCAATTGTGTGCTGCCTTGAAAAGGTTGTGGCGCAACTTTTATCGATAAACGCGGCAGTACTTTTTCATCTGCACTCAACAGGCAATTAGGAGGATTATTAGGGCAATATACACGGTAAGCCATCGTGCAATCTACAATAAATGGATTCGGCTTATTTTCTTGATAGGGTGCAATACGCCATGTTTTGATCATTTCGGTGGCATCTACAGGATCTTGGTTGTTCCATTGGCACAGCGTAGGGCGTTGTAATTCAAAAAAGTTTGGATCCGCCAAATCCGCCTGCGCCTTGTACATTGTATAAAAATAAAATATAGCCCTTGCCATATCACCTTTTGAGGCTTCACGCGGCTCAAATGTAGTCGCTCTAGATTCCGAATAAGCATCTTTATTGACAGTTGGAATAGTAGTCATTACGGCTGCTTTGTAAAACCATTTTTGCGTTTGAGCATCGGGAATATCGCCTAATGGCAAACTTGCCCGTGCTTCGTTGACAGGTATGCGCGCAGGAAACAAATGGTGCATATCGCTTCTCGCATTGCCATCGGCGGCACCTTTTGCTTGTGGATAGGCATGTTCAGCGTTCATGCCTAATGTTGAACCATTTAGATAAACATATTGTGTAGGGTCGGCATTCGGAGCCAAATAAAGCGCGTGCCCCGAGTAAATACACCGCAGCGTGTCGTCGTCTTTGGCCAATACTTTTGAATAAAGTGTATCGCGTGCATTACCGTAATCCAGTACCATATTCGGCCGATACCGTGTTGTCAAACTGTCCAATAACGCACCACCAGAGGTACTACCAAATAGCACTTGATGCGATTGAGCGCTTACCACTTGCGCCGACAAAAGACCAATAAACAATAAAAAACGAATAAACATGATTTGAATACAGAATTAGAAATGCAATAAATACAAGCGCAAAGGTACATTCAATCTTTCGATTCGTCTGGTTCGCGTAAAAATATACATATCCTAACATCAATACCACCAATCAAACAACAACAAAAGGTAAAAATGCGTTTAGAAAGATTCCAATACTCTAAGTCATAATTTGTTAGCATCAGACAATCCGCATGAATAATCACATTAAGTTAGTGGCCATTGCCATGTTGAGTTCACTTTTTACCGTCGTAATCTATCGCTGGATTACTCCTACCCGCGTTGTTTGGGAAGACAAAGAAGGCGAAGGGCGTTATGCCAGTTTGGTGGACAAATTATATAATGCCCGCTCCAACGGCGATTTTCATTCCTCTGCACCCACTACATTTACCATAGCAGCCGAAATGGCAACCCCTGCTGTGGTCAACATTAAAGCATTGCTGGAGGTAAATGGAGGATTGTTCAAAGGTGGATCCATGACGGGTTCTTCTGGCTCTGGCGTTATTACCTCACCAGATGGCTACATTGTAACCAATCACCATGTGGTGGAACGTAGCACCGATATCAAAGTTACCCTTGCCGATAAGCGCGAGTACAAAGCAAAACTCATCGGTTCTGATCCTTCTACGGATGTTGCTTTGCTCAAAATTATGGCTAATGACCTCCCTTTTGTCGTATTTGGTAATAGCGATTCGGTAAAAGTAGGCGAATGGGTACTCGCAGTAGGCAATCCATTTAACCTTACCAGTACCGTAACCGCAGGTATCATCAGCGCCAAAGGCCGTAATATCAATATACTGGGCGGTGGAGCAAGTATTGAATCTTTTTTACAAACCGACGCCGCTGTTAACCCTGGCAATAGCGGTGGCGCGCTGGTCAATTCCGTCGGCGAATTGGTTGGGATCAATACCGCAATCATCACAGAATCGGGTAATTATGAAGGATATTCTTTTGCCGTTCCTTCTAATTTAGTGCAAAAAGTAGTACGCGATCTCCGCGAATTCGGTGGCGTTCAACGTGCGTACCTCGGTGTTAATATCGAGGATGTAGCCAATGAAACCGCCCAAGAACTCGGATTACCTAATGCACAAGGCGTTTATGTTACCCGTGTAAGTACCGATGGAGCTGCCGATGAAGCCGGCCTCAAAGTAGGCGATGTTATAATCGGTATCAATAATTCATCTACCAAAAGTACCCCCGAACTACAGGAAATAGTCGGCCGTTTTCGTCCTGGCGAACAAGTTTCCCTCGATTACTGGCGCGATGGTAAAAAATCGCGTACCCAAATAACCCTCAAAGACAGCGCTAATTCTTCAAAAGTAGCGCGGTACAAGGGCAATGAATTCCTCGATGACCTCGGATTTGAACTGCGCGCTATGACCCGTGCCGAACAAACACGTTTAGGGCTGCAAGGTGCTATAATAAGTAGTGTGGTGCGTGGAAGCCTCGTTTATTCTACCAATATGCAACCCGGATTTATCCTCACCCGCGTCAATGGCGGCAGAGTGAATGATATCAACGAAGCAATAGACGCTGTAAAAAATGCTTATAAAAACATTGTACTCGATGGCTATTATGAAGGCGAGGAAGACTTGTACTCTTACCGATTTAAGAAGCGGTAGGAATGAAATTTAAATAATCCCCATTTTACCCATCAAAAAACTAGCACTTTTATTTTGGCAAATGCCATCGCGTAAGCGGTAATCAAAATGTAATTCATTACCCTGCATCTCTACCTCAAAGCACTTGTTCATCAAGTCTTTGGGGTATTCATCTGTGGTATTACATACTTCTATGTCATGGGTGGCAATGGCTCCAATGGCCTGTTTTGCTACCATTTTCTTCAAAACACCAACGGTTCCCATTCGTTTGTCATCGGAATTCGTACCCCGCAAAATTTCATCCAAAAGGACAAATGCGCGTTTTTGACCTAAAAAATCCATGATTTCCTTCAGCCTTTTTACTTCCGCAAAGAAATAAGATTCGCTATCCGATAAAGAATCGGACAAACGCATAGAAACGATAACCGGCAGTGGGTGTACCACCGCTCGCGTTGCGCACACGGGGGCACCTATACCTGTAAGTACCATATTTATACCCAAACTACGCAAAAATGTACTTTTGCCCGACATGTTGGATCCCGTCAATACGATAAATTTTTGTTCCGTAAAACGCACCGTATTACATATCCGCTTTTCCGAACGAATCAAAGGATGACCTAATTCCTCAAAGTGGACCTTATAGTCGGTATTCATTTCGGGATATGCAAAACTGGGGTTATTATAAGCAAAATTGGCCAAACTACTCCAAGATTCCATTGTCCCAATCACTTCCAACCACTCAGGAATACGAGTTGCGTACTTTTTTTTCCAATCCAACAAAGACTTGAGCGTGTGAATATGGTAAAGAAATAAACCATCAAATAACAACACTACCATCATGTTTGCCATAGTGTCCAAGCGGCCAAATAATTCGGACAGGCGTGTTATTTGTGCACTAGCCATGCCATCAGTATTTTTTAACTTTGCGGTCAAATCGACTATTTTTTTGCTTGTAAATACCTCGTTTTCAATATTTTCGGCTAATAGTCCATATTGCCGCAGGTATTCATGCACTCGATCAAAATCAGCAATTTCTTGTTGGATACGTTTAAAGAATAATCCAAAAACCAACAAATTAAGACTAAAAATAGCCGATGCCATACTCAACAAAAATTGCTCCGGCTGAAAATAATATACCACAATAGCACCAATCAATATTATAGGCAGCAGCCACATCAAAACAATAGACCAAATGGGTAAATCAGGGCTGGGTTGTGCTACCCAACGGTGTAATTGATCTATGGTCTGCTGGTTATCTTTTTTGGTCGCAGCCAAGGCTTGCAACGATTGACGCCAATTCAATTTCGGTGCCAATTCTTGAATAGCCACTTGTTGGTCGGGTATTTGTTCTTGCGGCAAAAGACTAAGCAAATGTTGCCCCAATTGCACTTTCCCTAATTGAGTGGAGGTGCGATTGAGGTGTTGAAACAAAGAATTAGGCCCAAAAAAATCAAGATCGTAGGCATACGCATGTACCGGGGGCATCAGTTCTGATCCATGATCATACGGAATAGCAGCACCAGATAAATAGGTCATTTCATCCTCGTTTACTTTGACTAATGCCGTCGTAATCGTCGCTATTCGTGTTAATTTTTGGTATTGGCGTACCAGAAAAAAGAATGCCACCATACCCGCTAATGCCAGTAATAACAACCAACCTAGATCCAGTTGAATAGAAAAATACAAACACAGAATTGTGGTAATAGCAATAATCAAACGCATCCAAACGATACGATTCAATCGCCCTGACAGGATTGCTAATTGGGTAGTATATTGTTGGAGTAAATCGTGATACAATGTATAAGAAAGTAAAGTGGCGAAAAACAAGGAAACAGACGGTTTTGGCTAATAATTGGCCGCTACTTGGTTCTTTCCGTTACAAAAATAACTAAATCGCGTAGAGATTGTCGTGCTGGAGAGTCTACTGCTACCTCTTCTAATAGATCAAACGCTTCTTGTCGGTATCGCATCATAGCAGCGTGTGCGTATTCAATTCCACCGCTTTTGCGGACAATTTCAATCACCTCATTTACTTTTTCCCGTTTGTCACTCTCGTTTTTTACGATATTAAGGATCATTCGGCGTGTAGGTTTATCACAATTATTGATGGTATAAATTAAAGGCAAGGTCATTTTCTTTTCTTTAATATCAATACCAAGTGGTTTTCCCACGTCATCGGTACCAAAATCAAAAAGATCATCTCTTATTTGGAATGCGATACCCGTTTTTTCACCAAACAGCCTTATTTTTTCTATTTGTTCGGGATTATTGGTCGTACTAGCAGCACCTGCACTACAAGCAGCAGCAATCAGAGAAGCCGTTTTTTGGCGAATAATATCGAAATACACCGATTCTTTGATATCCAATCGGCGCGCTTTTTCCATTTGTAGTAATTCTCCTTCGGCCATTTCGGTCACTGCCCTGCTAACAATACCCAGCATGCCAAATTGTTGATGCCTTACGCTGAGTAATAATCCCTGCGACAATAAATAATCGCCAACCAGTACTGCTATCTTATTTTTCCAAAGCGCATTAACAGAGAAAAAACCGCGACGCTCATTGGAATCATCCACTACATCATCATGCACCAATGTAGCGGTATGTAGTAGTTCGACCATAGAGGCTGCTACGTGAGAGGCATCATTCACTGGTCCAAATAATTTTGCGCTCAACATCACGAGCATTGGGCGAATTTGTTTCCCTTTACGCTGAACAATATACCACATAATTTTGTCCAAAAGAGGTACACTACTCTTCATGGACTCCCTAAAGCGTTGTTCAAAAACGTCTAAATCTGCTGAAACAGGCTGTTTAATGGTGTCTAACGACATGCTGTATTTTCAAAAATAATTGAAAGTTCTGAATCCAAAACAGAATTAAAGATATAAAAGTTGTGGAAAACTATACTAAAAACAAAAAATTAAGCACCTTTTCTGTTCATTTGTAAAGTAAAAAACTCCATCCCTACCAACAATGGGAAAGGAGCAAGGAGGTTACGTCCATATTCCGATGCTCCATCGGGATTTACATAGTCTTTTACGGCTTGAAAAATATCTTTGTCCATTGGTCGGAATGCCATTGCCCACCGATGAAAAAGCCGTTGCTCTATCTTCCCCTCCCGAAGCACCTTAAGATCTTGATGACTGGCATTTGGTGCAATTCGTCGATAATAAAGAGACCGAACCACATCATCATCACCTTCCAACAATTGGATAAAATAGCCATTACCATACAATAGTAATCCTGTTATGCAAGCTTGTGCATTAAAGTCACGTGCTTTTTCCAACAACAGTTTTAATTCAACATCAGAAAAAGGTCGCGTTGCTTTGCTCTGATAGATCAGATGATATAGCGCCATAATCAGATAACGTGGTTTGTGCCTGTGCATATACCTGTAATATTACGGATACTTAAGCACGACGGGCAAATGTAGTTCAAAAGTTTGTTCTTTTTAGCATTCTTGCTTAATTTTAATAAAGTTACTGATAAATACAAAAAATATTTGGCTTATCAATAAAAACCTTAACTTTGCACTTGTATTTTTGCGGGCATAGCTCAGTCGGTAGAGCGTTAGCTTCCCAAGCTGAAAGTCGCGAGTTCGAGTCTCGTTGCCCGCTCTCAATAAAGTAATAGCCTATTCTTCTCTTTTTACATGGATGGGTAAGTCGCGTCCTACGTTTATACCAAATAGTTATATTTTAGTTTAGGTACCGCCAATCCGCCCCAAACTATCGTTGCTACAATAAAACTCACTCCAATTTTCATGTTTTCATATACTTTCGATACAAAACCAGCGGTCCATCCACTCAATTGATATACGCCAATGGGGTTCATCGTGTATTGATCCAATATATAGCAAAGTAATTTTAGGATAAAAAATAAAAGCCACTCCGGGGATTTTCCGAAGTGGCTTTAATCTATACTAAGATACGCTGGGTATCGGTATTTAGAAAATACGGTTATATTTGATGAAGAAACCACCTGTATAACTAGAATTCAGACCAAGATATGGAGCAAGTTGGTCGGGTGTTGTTCCAGCAGGCACTTCTCTTACGATAGCTTTAGAAAAGTGATCATAAAATAATTCACCGAATAAGTTTAAAGACAAGCCTTTAAACAATTGTATGTCCATTGAGTTCTGCCACAATACATTGCCATTCAAGTTTTTACGATAGTCGGCAAACCAACCTACGCGAGACACGAAAGCAATTTTATCGCTAAAGAATTTATTGTTGTACTCTGCTTTTGCCAAGTAACCCAATTGGAATCGACGGTTCAAGATAGTACCATCGCTCTTTACTTCATTACCAAGTGGTTGACCCGCCAATTGCGCCAATTTGTCGTCACCTACATATATAAGGTTAATTCCTACTGGTGCAAAGAAGAATTTCATGTGGGCATTTGGACGAAAATCAATACCTGGTGCTACAGAAATACGTGCAGGTGACAAAAACTTTGACAATAAAGCATCATCGGTACCATTCAATAAATTACCTGTATATGTAGGTAACAATTAGA
>JAAFHO010000214.1 GCA_013297575.1 Chitinophagales bacterium | reverse complement strand
CCAACGATCATTGGTGACGACGCGTTCGCGTACAGGGCTATCATTATACAGCCACGACAAAAACTGTTTGGATTGCCATTCCTCATCGGTAGCATCCCAATCGCCATCGGCCCAGATTACATCGGGCTGATACCTCGTCACGAGATCTTGCAATTGTGGAATCACGTGATCCACGGCATATCTTCGTTTATCGGTTCTCCAAAGCGGATTGTACCACTCATATAAGGAATAGTATAAACCGGGGCGGACTTCAGTTTTGCGGAGCGCATTGGTGAGTTCTCCTACCAAGTCGCGGTGTGGGCCTTGGTCAACAGAGTTCCAAGCACCGCCCCACGTTTTATTGGCTTCGGCACTGGGCCAAAGACAGAAACCATCGTGGTGTTTACTGGTGAG
The DNA here is from genome assembly GCA_013297575.1 of Chitinophagales bacterium. Lineage (GTDB taxonomy): Bacteria > Bacteroidota > Bacteroidia > Chitinophagales > Saprospiraceae > M3007. The sequence goes on along the minus strand of JAAFHO010000214.1, from coordinate 8,115 downwards.
TACGACATACTTTGCACCAGCATTTTCAAAAAGTTGCGCCCATGCATCTGGGTTGAATTGAGAGGCCGTAAAATACTGGGAGAGTTCGTAATAAGATTTATTGGGAAAATTGGCATTATGGAAGTTTTTGACCGCGCCATCGGGGTCATTTTCCATAAGTGAATTTTGGTACCACTCGGCGTATCTGCCTTTTGGCGTAAATGCTGGTACAGAGTAAACGCCCCAATGGATGAAAATACCGAACTTGGCATCTTTCCACCATTCAGGTGTTGGTCGGGTATCCAAAGAAGCCCAATCGGCTGCATATTTGTTATTTTCCTGTGCAAATAAGGAAAAATGAAGCAAAAAAAGAAAAGGAAAAATGAGCTTCAGGCGCATAGTTATAGAATGGTGAGTGAAAACAAAGCACAAAATTAGTATGATAGTGGGTAAATAGTGTATTTCTTATGATTTTTTTATTATCCGTTACATTCAAAACGCATATCCAGCAGTTGTACCGCCTCATCGCATAGCCCAATAAAGTTGCGAATGATAGGACTATGGTCGTTGGTACGCCAAACTAAATACAGTGTTGTGTGCGCTTCTAATGGTATAAAACGAACCTGAAGCGAACTACCTAAACGATAACTCAACGGCAAAATAGAGATACCTAATTTCTTTTCGACTAAGCGCATAATGGTGGATCCATAATTAGATTCGTACGCAATTCGAGGTACAAAACCTGCTGGATTAAAAATACTATAAATCTGTTGGCGGTACTGTTGCATATCAGCCAAATAAGGCAAAATAAAGGATTCATCTTTACATTGTGTAATGGATCTAAAGTTCTCTTTTGTTATAGGGTGGTGCTCGGGGACAACTAAAGCCAAAGGTTCAGAGAACAATTCTCGTTGGCAAATATTGGGATGATCTGTAATTTTTTCTCGCGAAAAGCATACATCTATATTACAATTTTGTAGCGATTCAATGACATTAATTTCCTGTGTTTCTGACAAAATACCTTCTAATAAAGGCAGTTTTTCGCGCAAAAGATAGAGCGCTTCTGGCAATATGGAATACAGTGCCGAGCCTGGATAACCAATTCGTATCGTACCTAGATTACCATTTTGGATGGCAACTGCTTGGTTTATAGTATCTCGCAGGCGGGTATTTAATTTAAGCAATTCATCGCGCAAATAGGCCCCAGCTGCTGTAAGGCTCACATTTCTTTTATCGCGTTTAAAAAGAATTACACCCAATTCTTGTTCTAATTGCTGGATTTGCCGGCTCAATGCGGGTTGCACAATATTCAGATTTATGGCGGCTTTTGAAAAATTAAGTGTTTCTGCCACTCCTAAAAAGTATTTAATTTGACGTATTTCCATTTATACAAAATTAAAATTCAAAACAATTTCAATGCAATAATACACTTATGCTATTTAGGCATAAAATTATGCAAAATTAGCATTTCCAAGTATAAATTATTACACCGAAGTTTGCAGAGTCATCGCGATTGACGAATAAATTAACAATTTAAACAAACAAAAATTATGAAAAATAATTGGGCTTTGAACCTATTTATTGTAGCATTTTTCTTAGTGCTCACCTCAATGCAATTGAATCCGGCAGATAAAACCATTAATTCGGACTTTAAAGTAGAGATTATAGAACGCGATGACCTCCGACTCATTATCCACTGTGAAAAGGAAGTTGGACGCAAATTACAATTAAGTTTGGTAAAACCCGAAAAATCTGTTTTTGGCTATGCATCGGAGTCGATTATTTACCAAGATAAAATTGCAGCAGATATTACGGATTACAACCGAATACTCAACTTATCCAACCTTGAGAATGGTACTTACGAGATCGAGATTACTGGTGGGAAAAAACGTTTTACCCGCCAAATTGAAATCCAAACGGTTACTGAAACTACACCGAGACCTCGAGCAATTGTTAGTATAGATTAACGGAATACGGCCAATGCGGTGCGGTGTAATTTCACCTGCACTAATGGTAGTATCCAAATCTTGCTAACATGTAGTAATCAAATGATGTTGTTTGTGTGCTACACGCATCATATCGTTTTGGTAAGTTCCTATTTTGAGTGGAAAATAATCCCTGGGCTACTTTTTTAGGTGGCTTGGGGATTTTCCGATTAATTTTGCACAATAACTGTATTCACTTGTAAAAAACATGAAATTATTCGAAACTATTACTCAGCAAACAAATGAAACTTCGAGCGAAGTAACTATTGTTGATTTTGCTCCTGTTTATGCACAAGCGTTCAAAGACTTGAATAAAGAATGGATATCTGCCTATTTTAAAATGGAGGCATCCGACTATAAGGCTTTGGATGGTGCTCAAACGAATATTTTGGACAATGGTGGACATATTCTCGTTGCTTTGTATAACGACGAGCCAGTGGGTGTATGCGCGCTCATTAAAATGCAAGATCCAAAATACCAATATGAATTGGCCAAAATGGCTGTTGCTCCCAGTATGCGTGGGAAAAAAATTGGTTGGATTTTAGGGCAAGCCGTGATTGACAAAGCCAGATTCTTGGGGGCAAGTTATATCTATTTAGAGAGCAATACGATACTTACCCCAGCCATTAGTCTCTACGAAAAACTGGGCTTTACAAGAGTAGAGGGACGGCCTACACCTTATGAACGTTGTAATATACAGATGGAAAAACCTATTTCTTGATCAGCATGATGGTGTAATAATCAACACCTTCAATGGATTCAGAACCAAGGTAATAGGTGAATTTTTTACCAACCACCACAGCAGAGCCAACGCCGCTTGGGTGCCTTTCGTCCAATACTTTTCTAAGGTTTTGGAATTGCTGTTCATTGAGCATTGCAAATTTGATAGAGTCGTTACTCGAATCCCAAAGGAGTTTTTGTTCGTAATAGTCTTTTTTCTTACCAGAGGTGGCCCAACATTTGGAATAGACTTTCGTCACGTTTCCTTTTCCTGTTTTGGCTTGTCTTAAATCGAAGCCAGCCTCCAATATTTTAGTTTCTTTTTCATCTGGAGTGGCACTTTGGATCACTTGTAATGTATTGAGCGATAGCTCTGAGCACTGGGCTTGGAGTAGTGTTGGGAAAAAGCCAACGAATAATAGTAAACCGAATTTGGAAAGGTACATATTTATATAGATTAAAGTACTAAGAAATAAGCCACAAAGGTAAAAACGAATCAAACATAAACATTTTTTCAGATAGACTTTAACAGGCAAATAATTTTTTAAGGCTTTTTTTGCACTAATTTCTTTAAAAAATTCTTCATTTTGATTAGTTTGTCTAATTTTGCGGCGTAATTTTGAAAAATTGCACATATATCAGCACACAAAAATACACCTCATACATATGACAGGTTCAGCAATTACCATTAAGCGGGGCAAACTGAAAGTGCCCAATGACCCAATTATCCCATTTATCGAAGGCGACGGTACAGGCGCGGATATTTGGGCTTCCGCCGTTCGAGTTTTGGATGCCGCGGTGGAGAAAGCCTATAAAGGCAAGAAAAAAATCATTTGGAAAGAAGTTTTAGCAGGAGAAAAAGCTTTCAATAAAACTGGCAACTGGCTTCCTGATGAGACATTAACGGAGATTGATAAGTATAAAGTAGCGATTAAAGGCCCTTTGACTACACCTGTTGGTGGCGGTATCCGTTCCTTGAACGTGGCATTGCGCCAACAACTTGACTTATATGCTTGTGTTCGACCAGTACGGTGGTTTAAAGGCGTTCCTTCGCCGGTGAAAGAACCTGGTCTAGTTGATATGGTGATTTATCGCGAAAACACCGAAGATATTTACGCAGGTATTGAATTTTTGAGCGGTACTCCAGAAGCAGCGAAGATGTTGAATTTCCTTCAAAACGAAATGGGCGTGAAAAAAATTCGTTTCCCCAAAACGTCTTCTTTTGGTGTTAAACCAGTTTCAAAAGAAGGAACAGAACGTTTGGTGCGTGCTGCCTTAGAATATACGTTCAAAAACAATCGTAAATCTTTGACGATTGTCCATAAAGGCAATATCATGAAATTTACTGAAGGTAAATTTAAGGATTGGGGTTATGAACTGGCGGAAAGAGAATACGGAGACAGGGTATTTACTTGGGCTGAATACGAGCGCATCAAAGCCGATAAGGGCGAAGAAATCGCTAACAAAGCACAAGCAACAGCTTTAGCCGCAGGCAAACTCCTTATTAAAGATGCTATTGCAGATGCTTTCTTGCAACAAATCCTGCTCCGCCCTGCGGAATACGATGTGATCGCTACGCTTAACCTTAATGGAGACTATGTTTCCGATGCTTTGGCTGCTCAGGTAGGAGGTATTGGTATCGCACCAGGTGCTAATATTAATTACATAACAGGACATGCAATTTTTGAAGCAACCCACGGAACTGCACCGAAGTACGCCGGCAAAGACATGGTAAATCCTTCATCTGTCATTCTTTCTGGGGTGATGATGTTCGAATATATGGGCTGGGATAGGGCTGCTAAATTGATCGTCAAAGGCCTGGAACGCTCTATAAAGAAAAAGCGCGTTACTTATGACTTTGAGCGTTTGATGAAAGGGGCTACTAAATTGAAATGTTCGGAATTTGGCGACGAAATTATTTCAAACATGTAATTTTATCCTTTGGACATAAAAAAAGCCGTTTTGCGAGTTAATCTTGCAGAACGGCTTTTTTAATTTATACCATACTTCAAACATCTTTTTTGTTCCTGCGGATATGATCATTTTTCTATTTTACTTAATTATAATAAAATTTCAATTCATATAGTTCTGCTTCTTTTTTGAAACCACTTGCGCTACAAAATCCTCTGATACACCCATGCTTGTTGCAATTAATGATTTTGAAACGCCATTAGAATGTAGAACATATATCAAATTTTCTTTTTCTTGTATCGCAGCAGCAGCGGCAGCTGCCTCGCGTATCGCAGCAGCGGCAGCTGCCTCGCGTTCAGCAGCAGCGGCAGATTCGCGTATCGCAGCCGCTTCACGTTCAGCGGCGGCAGATTCGCGTTTCTGAGCAGCTTCACGTTCCCTTTTCATCTTAGCAATTTCCTTTTTAGGGCTGAAACCATGGGCGCGTTCGTACCATACTTCAAACATCTTTTTTGTTCCTGTGGATATGATCATTTCTTCTATTTTACTTAATTATAATAAAATTTCAATTCATATAATTCTACTTCTTTTTTGAAACAACTTGCGCTACAAAATCCTCTGATACACCCATGCTTGTTGCAATTAATGGTATTGAAACTCCATTGGAATATAGAACATATATCGTATTTTCTTTTTCTTGTATCGCAGTAGCCTCGCGTTCAGCAGCAGCGGCGGCCTCGCGTATCGCAGCGGCGGCGGCAGCCTCGCGTATCGCAGCGGCGGCGGCAGCCTCGCGTATCGCAGCGGCGGCAGCTTCACGTATCGCAGCTGCTTCGCGTTCAGCGGCAGCATCTTCGCGTTTCTTAGCAGCTTCACGTTCGCGTTTCATCTTAGCAATTTCCTTTTTAGGGCTGAAACCATGGGCGCGTTCGTACCATACTTCAAACATCTTTTTTGTTCCTGTGGATATGATCATTTCTTCTATTTTACTTGTTGATGAATCAAGTGTTTCAGTTAAAAATTTATTTTCTAAATTCGGGGGCAAATTTACAAAATCTCTTACAAAGATAAGGAGTTTTACCAATTCCGGTCGTTTTATTCCTTTTGATGCTGCAATTTCAAATAGTTTTCTCTTATAAAAAAGTCGTTTTTCCGGCATCTTTTCTGTTTCATAAGCGTATTTAACAGCCAAAATACCTAATGCAACTGGATTTCTTGACCTGATTAACCTCGCTTCATCTTGTTCAACAGCCACCAATGATATAAATTTATAATTCACTTTCGTGCCAAAAATATCCAATCCGTATGCTAATTGGGACTTTTTAGGAGCCGCTCCTGTAAAAAAAGCAATGGCTGTAAATGCATGCGCATCGTGCTTCAAAAAGGCCAAAACAAAATAGGTAAACATCCGCTTACCAAAGTCATCTTCCGGACGATGCTGAAATTCCACATGTACCAATACATAATGGTCATTCCCATTCAAGAGCCGAAGTCGGGCCAGTTTATCCGTTAGTTTCTTTTTCCCCTTCATCCAATACCGACCTTTCATCATATTATATAGTTCCTGCTCCAAAAATACTGGCGGAACACTCCAATCCACAGCAGCGTAAAGCGCGGGATTGGAAATTTGAATAAAAGACGGAAAAAAACTCGTCACAAAATCCTTGGTCAGACCATCATAGTCGATGGCTTTTTTACGATCGGTAGGCATTTTATTTAAAACACGTTAAGGTAAATAAAACACAAATGTACTACCTTCTTTAAAATTTACAACATTTTGTATGTTTTTTTTCAAAAAAAAGCCCCGTATCCATTTATGAAACCTGAGCCACTGCCATCACAGTAGTAGCATATACTTTTAACGCCGACTCCAAGCAATCCATCGCAGCATTCAGATCATTTTCGTTCAAGACATAGGCAAAGCGTACTTCTTGCAAACCTTTCCCCGGTGTTGCATAAAAACCATTACCTGGTGGCATATACTTTTAACGCCGACTCCAAGCAATCCATCGCAGCATTCAGATCATTTTCGTTCAAGACATAGGCAAAGCGTACTTCTTGCAAACCTTTCCCCGGTGTTGCATAAAAACCATTACCTGGTGCCAGCATTATAGTTTGGTTATCCAACGTAAATTCTTCAAGTAACCAGCGACAGAACTTTTCGCAATGGTCAATCGGCAATTTAGCAAAAACATAAAATGCGCCATCTGGTTGGTAGCAAGTTACGCCTTCCATATTATTCAACCGTTGGAACAAAACATCGCGACGGCGTTTGTATTCCGCATTTACTTGCACAAAATAAGATTCTTCTGTGTCCAACAAAGCCTCGGCCAAAATTTGCCCATAAGTAGGTGGGCTTAGCCGTACTTCTGCGTACTTATTGATCGTGGTGAGTAATGCACGATTTCGAGTAACAATAGCCCCTACCCTAGCACCACAGGCGCTATAACGCTTTGATACAGAATCAAATACAACAACATGCTGATCCATCCCCGGTAGATTTAATGCTGAAAAAAACGGCGTTTCTTCGTAACAAAACTCGCGATACACCTCATCAATCATTAAATAAACATCGCGTTCCAGTGCCAGTTCTGCTAGTTCGCGCAACATCTTTTCTGGATATACTGCGCCTGTTGGATTATTGGGATTACACAGTAGAATAGCCTTCACTTCTGGCGTTAGTGCCCGTGCAAAATCATCAATAGAAGGCAATGCAAAGCCATTTTCTATATGTGTCGTTACTGGTTTAATCTCCACATCCGCCATTTCGGCAAAACCGACATAATTCGCATATAAAGGCTCTGTGGCCAATACGGTTTGCCCACGATCCAAACAAGCCAACATTGTAAAATATACGCCTTCCGAAGCACCATTAGTGATCAATAGATCATCGGGGGTTACCGAAATACCATATTTTTGATAGTATTGGGGTAGTTTTTCGCGGTATTGGGTATGTCCGCTCGAAGGGCTATATGCTAGAATACGAATATCGGTATCTTTTACCTTTTGCAAAGCAGCCGGCGGTGTAAGTATATCTGGCTGACCAATATTGAGGTGATATACTTTTTTCCCTGCTTTTTTGGCGGCATCAGCAAAGGGACTGAGTTTGCGAATGGGAGAAGTGTGCGCGTTTTCGCCGCGATTTGAGATGGATGGCATAGTGTTAATTATTTCGATTTTCCAATTTGTTTGTATTTTGAATGACGCTAACATCTATCCTCAAATTTGGAAAACATGATACATACTAAACATTTACTTACCTTATTACGGCAAAATATATTGATTTGCTCTTTACTTATTGCACGGATCAATAACCGAAAAAGGGGCGCAAAGGTAAGGTAAGTTGATGATTTTTTTGACAATTAAATAAAAACAGTTACATAAAATACGGCAAACACCCCTTTATACAAACAAAAAAGGCTTGGACTTTAGCCGTTTATGCCAAAACCCAAGCCTTAACAATGAAGACTCGTACTTAGATACTTAATTATTTATATTTCAAAATTTTATACCCAGCATT
>JAAFHO010000210.1 GCA_013297575.1 Chitinophagales bacterium | reverse complement strand
TACCAATATTGTTTCTAATACGCCATGGACGCTACAAGGCCCATCCAATGTAGCGGGAAGGGTTAATTCAATTGCGGTTAAACCCAATGATGAAAACACCGTTTTGGTTGGTTTTGCAGGCGGTGGTATTTTCAAAAGCACGGATGCAGGCGAAAACTGGACACCTGTTTTTGACAATTATCCGCAATTGTCGATTGGCCACCTCACTTTTGATCCCTCCAATCCCAATATCGCTTATGCAGGCACAGGCGATGTCAACATGCCTTCCATTTTATACAATGGCGATGGCGTGTATAAAAGCACCGACGCTGGTAGTAATTGGCAATACTTGGGATTAAACCAAGCAGGTATTATTTCAAAAATAATAGTACACCCCACTAACCCACAAGTTATTTGGGTAGCAAGTATGGGCAATCCTTATACCCGCAACGAAGAACGCGGGGTATATAAAAGCACCAATGGCGGCCAAACCTGGCAAAAAGTGCTGTTTGTCAGTAACCAAGCGGGGTGTAGTAGTTTGGTGATGAGTACCGCTAACCCTGAAATTTTGTACGCTTCTTTTTGGGATCGGATCAGAAGCAATTCAGAATCCATCGTTAGTGGCCCCAACGCAAAGGTGTATAAAAGTGCAGACGGGGGCAATACTTGGACACAGATGACCAATGGCTTACCAAATTATAAAAGTGGTCGTACAGGATTGGCTATTTCGCAGCAAAACGCCAATAAAGTATATGCTTTATACATTGATACCCTAAGTACGGTAGGCAGCCTGCACCTCACCACAGATGGCGGCAGCAACTGGACACCCGTCAATGTAGCAGCGATGGAGGATAATTGTGGCGATTTTGGTTGGTATTTTGGTAAATTATCCATCAATCCTATAGATGATAATGATATTTATTTTCACGGTATTTTGTTGTATCGAAGGCTGATTAATGGTAGTTGGGTGGTGGCATCGGGAGGACATTCGGATAGCCATGACCTCCAATTTTGTCCTTCTGGGCGGCGATATTGGGCCAATGATGGCGGCATTTACAGGAACGATCCAAGTGGTAATCCACAATTTTGGATTAAAAGTAAAAACTTACCTGCCAATCAAGTATATCGAGTGGCTTACAATCATCACAAACCAAATGAGTATTGGTTAGGATCGCAGGACAATGGGATAAAAAAAGGCAACGCACAAAACATCAATGGTTGGAGCGATATATTCGCAGCGGATGGTTTTAATTGCGCATTTCACCCTACTGCTCCAGATACTTTTTGGGTGGAATCGCAAAATGGCAATGTACATCGGACAGATAATAATGGGGCTAATTGGATCTCTACTGGTACCGCATTTGGAAGTACCGATCGGGTAAACTGGGATGCGCCTTATTTTAGATCGATTCATCCGCCCTATAAATTTTATGCTGCAACCTATCGTTTAATGACATCGCCAGATGGTTCGTCTTTTGGGCCTAATTCAGCCGATTTGACGGATGGAGTGATACTGGCACCGCGTTTTCATACGGTATCATATGTAAGTGAATCGCCCATTACCGAGGGTAAATTATTCGTTGGCACTACCGATGCTAATGTGTGGCGACGTGAGCAAAATGGCACTTGGGTAAATATTACGGGTTCGTTACCTACCCGATATGTAACCTCCGTCATTGGCTCTCCAACGAATGTACAACGCATTTTTGTTACCCACTCTGGCTTTAGGGATAATGATAGAATTGCACATATACACCGCTCTAATGATAATGGTGCGACTTGGACGGATATTACAGGTGATTTGCCGTCAGTACCTGTCAATCAAATATTTGTAGTACCCGGACAAGCGGATTCTGTGCTAGTAGCAGCCACCGATGCTGGTACTTTTGCAACAAGAAATGGGGGCGAAAAGTGGTATCGTTTGGGCAATAACATGCCTTCAGTACCAGTTTTTGATTTTAAACATAACCTCGTGAATAAGCAATTAGTAGCGGGGACGCACGGTAGAGGGGTTTGGACGTTCCCGATTGATTCCATTGCAAAGGTCTTTACTCCATCGCCTGTTACGGTAACGGCATCGGGTGTAATCAAAGATTTTGCGGGTTTGGGTGTTGCCAAAACCTCGTTTCCCACCTTATCACTAACCGCAAAAACCGATACCAGTGGTTCGTATCAATTGGCTGGTTTGATGGGTTGCAAGGAGACTGTTTTTAAACCTTATCGCAACGACGAGCCTACGAATGGCGTTACGGTGTATGATTTGGTGCTTATCAGCCGCCATATCCTCAATTTGGAACCTATTACCTCCCCCTATGTGATGGTTGCGGCTGATGCTAATAAATCAAAAACGATCACTACTTTTGATATTGTGCAACTGCGCAAACTCATTTTAGGTACCGATACCGCTTTTGTGGGCAATAGTTCGTGGCGTTTTATTCCAAAATCTTTCCAATTTTCTGGTCAGGGCAATCCATTATTAGACTCTATTCCCGAACAAATTTCGATCAAGCTCGATCAAGCACCTGTTGTAGTACCCCAATTTAGGGCCATCAAAATAGGGGATATTAACCAAGATGCCAGCCCCAAATTGAGCGGTGACTCGGAGGACAGGATGGTACCACAATGGCCCATCTTTGCACAATGGACGGCAATATTGAAGGATGCAGACATCAGTATCCCTATTACGCTGGATCGAAAAACGCTATCGGGTATTCAATTTACGATACAATTTGACCCCACGGTATTGGAATGGCAAACACCCAGCCAATTATTATCAGGTATTGTGATGGAAGAGCATTTCAACCTGCAAAATATAGCATCGGGGATTGTTAGTTTTGTGTATGAATTTGATCAGAATTTGGATCATCCGAATGGGCCATTATTTGTATTAAATTTCAAAGCACTACAAACAGATGAATTGCGCAATGCATTGCATATCAATAGTTTACTCACTCCATCAATGGTTTTTGAACAAGGTGGGACGCCATTTCAGCCTAATCTTTATTGGTTAGAAGATTCAAAAAATCACTTGGAACTCTACCCCAATCCGGCAGGTGCTGCAGGTGCTTGGGTACGTTCCAGCCAAAGTGGAAGGATTTCGGTTTGGGATATTTCGGGGCGCAAGAACATGAGCGTTGAAATTCAGGCAGAAATACCAATTCGTTTGGCTGGTTTGAAGGCTGGTGTTTATCAAATATTGTTAGAGGAGACTGGAGAGGTGCTTCGGTTGGTGGTGCTTTAGGATGATTTGGCTAAAAATGCTTACCGGACGCATACAGGACACACCGTACAAGACCTAAATCAAGCCTTTTTAACGAAAGATCTACCCAAAGTAAAAAGCATACTCAATGCACTATTGGCGGATTTACCACATGAAGTTTTTGAACAACAGCGAGAAGGCTTGTATCATGGCTTAATTCATTTGGTTTTTAGTTACTTAGGGATGTTTATAAACAGCGAAGTTCATTCTTCGCAAGGTCGGGCAGATGCGGTTGTTCAAACCTTGACCGATGTGTATATTTTTGAATTCAAATTTAACAAAACAGCCCAAGAGGCATTTGACCAAATTGCAAAAAATAATTACGCCAGCAAATTCCAAACTTTGGGTAAAAATATTATTAGCATAGGAGTTAATTTCAATGCTGATAAAAGAATGATTGATGATTGGATAGATAATGCGTAGTAATGGAAAGAACTTATATTATTTCAAGTACTCAAATTGGCCATAAGTCCATTTTTTGTAGCGTTACGGCGAGTTTACCTCATTGGTGCAAAACTCATTTTCAATGGATATTTTATTTGAGGCTGTTTGAGCACAGGCTTTACGCTGCACTTTGTTAAAAATTCCAAAAAATTTACTATCTATTTGAAAATCAATTTTTTATTCATACCAAACCAGTTATATTTTATTTTTATCTTCCAAAAATAGTGCCTATAACTTGCGGAATGTATCCTTTTACAACCACATTCCGCAACTTATAACGCTAAAATATGAAAAAAAATGGCACACACGTTTACACGCGGTGCCATCATGTATATAGGTATGACTAAACCGAATTCTAAGCAATAAGGAATCCCTTACCGCAGTTCCGTTGAACTACAGCCGTTGAAACCTTGGGTACTATGGAGCAGCAGATTAATCTGCACGCTCGTGGAGAAAGGAGTTACCTCCCGGACGAAAATCAACTTCTTCATCCAACGAAACTGTCCAATCCGAAATAGCCTGCTCTCCAGCATCCGGCACATTATCGAGACGGACATTTTTGCGGAGGTAAGCGGGTTGGTTCTCTAGTTCTATCACCGTTTGAGGTGAAGATAATTTGGTCACGTGAATTTGGCGGCTGCGCACTTCCTCGCGGTGGCGTGCGGCATCTTCCAAACGGCGGCGACGCTCTTCTGGGCTAATATCTTCTGGCGCATCGAAAAGACGACCTTGTTGTGTTTGTGTCCTGCGGATTTGCTCCACCGTTTCGCGCACATCATCAAATTCGAATTCTCGTTTTGTAGCGGGCGTTTCGTCCACAGCCACATACTGGCGTTCATTGTTCACCGTCACCTCGTCGATGGTAGTAGGTCGTGGGTTATGGCGAATTTCGTCATCGAGGTTAACCACCTGACGGTCGCTAAAAGCTGGTTTGGCAATCGAGCGTTGCGCTGCCAAAGGAGCCGTTTTACGAGAAGACTCGAAACCCGTAGCAATGATGGTCACGCTGATTTTTTCGCCCAAACGTTCATCATAGCAATTACCCCAAATCAAATTGGCATTTTCGCCTGCTTCATTTTGGACAAATTCCGTGATTTCAAAAATTTCATCCATCGTCGCTTCTTTGGTACCCGAAGTAATATTGACCAAAATATTGGTTGCTCCAAAGATATTACCGTCTTCAAGTAATGGAGAATTGAGTGCTTCATCCACCGCCATACGTGCACGGCTATCGCCTTCGGCAGATGCTGTACCCATAATGGCCACGCCAGAATCGCGCATTACGGTATTTACGTCTTCAAAATCCACGTTCACATAACCCGGAACGGTGATGATTTCGGCGATACCTTTTGCAGCGGTGCAGAGGATATTGTCGGCTTGAGAAAATGCTTGAGAAATGCTCAAATTACCGTGAATTTGGCGCAATTTATCATTAGAGACCAATACAAGGCAATCTACGTTTTTGCGCAGTTCTTCCATACCTTCGTAGCCGTTGCTTACGCGGGTACGGCCTTCAAAGGTAAAAGGCAAGGTGACGATACCCACCGTTAGGATACCCATTTCGCGGGCAACTTTGGCAATAACTGGTGCTGCTCCTGTGCCCGTACCGCCACCCATTCCGGCAGTGATAAAGACCATTTTGGTAGATTTTTCGAGAAAATCTTGGATTTCCTCCATACTTTCTAAGCATGCACGTTTGCCTACATCTGGTTTAGAACCAGCACCACGGCCTTCTGTAAGCAATGCACCAAGTGCAATTTTGATAGGCACTGGGCTGAGGTTCATGGCTTGCGCATCGGTATTACATATAGCGTAATCCACACCAATGATACCCTGCTTGAACATGTGCGTTACTGCATTGGAGCCACCGCCACCAACACCGATAATTTTTATGATAGACGGTTCGTCTTTTGGTAAATCGAACAGCATAATATTTTTAAATTTAAATTGAGAGAGACTATAAAAAGTAAATAGCGAAATTGATCCTATTTTTTGAAATCCATATCTGGTTCTGCTTCAAACCATTCCTTGGTTTTTTTGAACACATTTTCGAGCCAAGTAGGCGATTTTTCTTCCGATACATTGGAAGGTGCTTTCGCGTTACTTTCTGGCGATGCGCCATTGTTATTATTGACCGAGGCTGTTTCAACAATGGTTTCATTTACAGCAGGTTCTAAGGCTGGATCGCGGTATTCCACGTCTTCCAATCCACGCTGCAACAAACCAATGGCCGTTGAGAAAATAGGGCTAGATACCGACTGGCGGTAGCCATGTGCCAAATTTTCGACGGGCAGACCCACACGGCACGACATAGCGGTGTGCAGTTCGGTAAGTTTGTCGATATGGTTCATCAAAGCACCACCGCCTGTTAGAACGATACCACCGATGAGTTTGCGTTCAAATCCACTGCGACGAATTTCCCAAAGCACATAATCGAGCATTTCTTCCATGCGCGCTTGTATGATGCGGGAAAGGTTTTTCTCGCTAATTTCCTTGTGTTCACGGCCTTTTAAGCCCGGAATGGTGATGATTCGGTTATCGAACACTTCATTGGAAAGTGCGGAACCAAATTTCACTTTTAGTTTCTCTGCCTGCGGTTGCATCACTGTACAGCCTTCTTTAATATCGGCAGTGATTACATTGCCCCCAAAAGGAATAACAGCCGTGTGGCGGATGAGTCCTTCGTGGAAAATAGTAATATCTGTGGTACCACCGCCCATGTCCACCAACGCAACTCCTGCTTGCTTTTCTTCATCAGAAAGCACGGCATCGGCACTGGCGATAGGTTCGAGGGTGAGGTCTTTTACTTTCAAGCCTGCTTTTTCGATACAACGATAAATATTGTTGATCGCAGTAATTTGACCTGTGATGATATGAAAATTGGCTTCCAAGCGCACGCCGCACATGCCTACCGGATCGGTAATGCCCTGTTCGTTGTCCACTGTAAATTCCTGAGGGAATACATGAATAATTTTATCGCCCGGAGGCAATACCAATTTGAACATATCATTGACCAAGCGATCAATATCGCGGTCATTAATTTCTGTGTGGTCGCTTTCGCGGGTTAGGATACCGCGGTGTTGTAGGCTTTTGATATGCTGACCAGCAATACCCACATGGACATCGCGTAGTTTCATACCCGCCTGGCGTTCCGCAATTTCTACGGCTTCGCGAATAGCAGAAACTGTTTTTTCGATATTAGATACCACACCGCGCAATACGCCGATGGATTCCACTTTACCGACACCGATCATTTCGATCTTGCCGTGCGCCGATTTTCGGCCTGCCAGACAACATACTTTGGTCGTACCAATATCGAGTGCGACGACCACGTCCGGGGTTTGAAGTTTTAATTCGTTTGTAGTCATAATTTGCAAAGATTAAATGCGTAATCTGTTTTGTTTTGAAAAAATTTGATTTATTTAGAATCCTTTATTTAACTTGCTTCATACCGCTTTGCAACCTTTTGTTTACACATTTTCGCGCCGCAAAGATAATATAAAACTTTATGTTTCAAAATTTATTTTTATTTTCAGTTATAAATTTTCATTTCCATCACTTTTTACAAACAATTTGTCCGCTATATTTTAAATTGATGGTGGAGTATTTTCGCCAACCTTCATGCGGTATTGCTTCTTTATAAAAAATGCGCAACCTATTTAATTTATCGTCCAATTTGCGTGCTGTTCCGAGTATAATCACTTGATCTCCAATGAGTGGTGTCATCATAATATCGCCATTAGAAGACACGTGTATTTGTTGGATAAAGTGGCTAAAAAAGTCGTCTTCCATGATCCTTTGAGCAATGGTAAAAACATCTTTTAGGGTATTGCTTCTTTTTTTCAAAAAATCAGGTGAATAAGGAGGCATTTTGCCCGTTGCCACCAAAACCCTAGCGGTATAATGTTCCGAAACGGGGATTTTTTTGCCTTCAATATCCAAATAATAATTACCTCCATTCACGTCCATAATGCGCAATACGGGACTACGCTGCTCAATATTTACCCTAAGTTGGTTGCGTTGGTCTATAAAGACATCTGCATTTTTCACAAAAGGATCTTCCTCTACTTTTTGTTCCATTCGATCGAGTTCCAAAGCCGAAGTTTGGGTTTTTTCGATGGAACTACCGAAGGATTTGTGCAGCAAATTGCGCACATTTTCCTCCGTTATGAGTTTATTTGTGCCTTCTATTGGATCAACATCAACCTGTAATTTAGCCACATCAGCCACCTTACGCGCACTCACAGCGCGCATCCAAATCACCCCAATAATGAGCAGAAAAACCACCCAAATAATGCGGTCGTATCTTAATCTTGGTGCATTCATGGTTATACTCATTCGTTTTCTTTGGCAAATTTGGTGGACAATCGTACAATCAACAATAACAATACCGCCAAACCGCATCCAAAAGTAGCCACTTGAAAAAAGGTTTCCCAATTAAAAAAAGACACTACTTGTTCATTGATATCCATATACTTCATTCCATCGGCTCCCGAATAATACATCCCACCACCCAATTCCTTCACCTGATCGAGATTAGTTACCGGAACAGGATACACCAATTCGCCTTTAGAATTATGAAAAACTTTCGTTTCAATCGCCTTTGCATTACCCTTCCAGGACGCATACGAGAGCACCAAAAGAAAATAAAGCGATATTAAAAGTCCATTTTTCAACATATTAAAACTAAAATCAAAAAAATCAAAAAAACTACCAACCCCCAACCCCTAGCCCCAAAGGGGCGCCATATCCACCATCGGGTGTAACCCGATGCGCACCTACCCGATGACCACGTATCATTCCAACAACAAATCCTTCAAAGGTTGAATAAAATGATCAATATCACCAGCACCCATAGTGAGCAAAATACGCGGCTGGTTATTTTTTATAAAATCCAGTAAATCAGCCTTTTGCACGACTTGTTTATGACTAGAATTCATTTTTCCCAAAATAAGTTCCGAGTTCACACCCGGCATCGGCAATTCGCGCGCAGG
>JAAFHO010000021.1 GCA_013297575.1 Chitinophagales bacterium | reverse complement strand
GTAATTTGCTGCGGTGGAACGCTGCTTCGTCGCCTTGTGCGGTCGCCAATGCCTCGGCAGAAACTACGCCCATTTTGAGCCATTGCCAGCCAATGGTAATGAGCGAAAAATACTCCATAAACAAGGTAGCATCGCTCAAAAAACGCTCTTTATCGCCTGTTTTGGCTACGCCCATCAATTGGTTAATAACTGTTTGTAATTGGTCTAGCATGGTATTCAAACGCGCTGCATAAGGTGCTAATTCGTTGTGTCCCGTGGCTTGTTGAATGGTTTTGCCCACCGTCTCCAAGAAAACGGCTACTGCTTGACCATTTTCCATGGTGATTTTGCGCCCCAGCAAATCGAGGCTTTGGATACCAGTTGTGCCTTCGTAAATGGGCATAATCCGCGCGTCCCGATAGTATTGTTGCAAGGGAAAATCGTAGCAAAAACCGGCACCACCCAAGGTTTGCAAGCCCGCACTAATCGCCTGGCAGCCGTATTCCGATGGGTAAGTTTTGCAAACAGGAATCAATATTTCGAGTAATAACCGCGCCGCCTCTTTGGATTCTCCTGTCTGCACATGCGCGAGGTCTTGCAATTTTGCACATTCAAAAATCAAGGACAATGCGGCTTCATTCACGGCTTTTTGGAAAAAAAGCATCCTGCGTACATCGGGGTGGTTGATGATGAGCGTAGGTGGGATCGACATATCTTTTTCGTTCAAACGGCGGCCTTGGGGGCGTTCGTTACAATATTTAAGCGAAGCATAATAAGCAGCAGTGGCGGTAGAAACGGCTGTTAATCCCACACCAATACGCGCATCGTTCATCATTTGGAACATATACGCCAGTCCTTTGTGTGGTTCACCTACCAAATAACCTTCGCAAGCACCTTGTTCGCCAAACATCAAATGCGTGGTGGAATAGGTTTTTTGACCAATTTTTCCGTAATTACCCGCTGTAGTTGCGTTATTGGGCGTTAGTGAACCGTCGGCATTGGGGCGCAATTTGGGTACTACAAATAAAGAAATTCCCTTTGTACCTGCCGGAGCACCTTCAATACGTGCCAGCAGCAGGTGAATGACATTTTCAGTGGCATCGTGATCGCCCGCGGAAATGTATATTTTTTGGCCAGCAATATGATAAACGCCTTCTTGTGCTGTGGGTTTTGCAGCCGTCACAATATCTGAAAGGGAGCTACCTGCTTGCGGTTCGGTAAGTGCCATTGTGCCCTGCCATTGGCCGTTGAACATTTTGGGGACGTAGGTATCAATCAGGTGTTGTGCACCAAAATTGGTAATCAAACGCGACGAACCTGTGGTGAGTGTGATATACCCCACTACCCCATTATTGGCGGCATGGAAAAAATGTGTTGCGGCATTGAACAGCAGTTCGGGCATTTGCATACCTCCATGCTTATGCGATGCTGTTGCACCAACCCAACCCCCTTCTGCGCCCTTGCGGATCACATTTTTCAATTGCGGATGTACCCGAATTGTTCCATTTTCGTAATGCACGCCATAAGCATCCATTTCTGTAAAATAGGGATACATTTCGGTATCCGCCAGATCTTTGGCGGCTTGCACCATCATATCCATGGTTTCGCGGGTATAATCGCTGAAATACGGATATTGCGCTAATTCCTCGGCGTTATGCACATCGTGGAGCAGGTAACGGACATTGTGGAGGGAAGCATACATAGTTTTTTCCGATTATTTTGACCATTTTCATCTTATTAGAAGAGATGAAGTACGATCGAGTTTAAATTTTGATAAAATAAAAAAAAGAAAATGAATATTTAGGTTCAATATGATTTTTAGGAATGAGATAAAAAAAACCACCGATTTGATGGCATTATTTTCGCATAAAGGTATATCTTTATCATGGTAGCAAAGTATTGAGTTTTTAAATATTTTAGTTAGTAAATTAAGTATTTTGCTTCAAAATGCTAGGCGTTTGTCCATTACATCGTCAAATATTTCCGATGTACTGCCGTTGTTTAAGAAGATATGACGACCTTTATATAAGAAAAGTATGGAGTAGCAAGCAATAGTAAAAATAGAAAATTTAAAAGGGTACATTTTTTCTTTACAAAAAGAGTGTTACCTACATAAAATTCAAGGTTTTCTTCTAAAAGGTGCAGCGCACCGTAATATTTGTAGCAAAAATCGGTGAAATCAAGGTTGAAGGTGCAGCGCACCGTAACATTAATTTAATATTGCGGTGCGCTGCACCTTCAAAACGCGAATATCTCACCATTGCTACAAATATTACGGTGCGCTGCACCTAAGTTTTTTATAAGAAAGCCCCACTTGAAAGTTTCAAAAAGGTTGGAATTTTGCGCAAAAATGCTCACCTCCTACTTTTTCCGTCCAAAAAAAGTGTACTCTTTTTGGATAAAAAACAAATCGGACTGTGATTTTTTGGCGCACACTGCGAATAATTAGTAAAATCAAGTTTCATATTAAATGATGCGCAAAATGAACAAATTAAAAATAATTGCATTTGAAATGCTATTGCTCCGTAAAAAATGGTTTTCGGCATTATGACAAGCGGTACAGCATTAAGTCAAAAGTTTCATCAAATCCTTGAGCAACACAAAGGCATTTTGTTTAAGGTGGCTCGAACCTATTGCCAAAATGAGGCAGACAGGCAAGACCTTTTACAGGAAATGATGATACAAATTTGGAAATCCTTACACCGGTACAATGATAACTTTGCCATCACCACTTGGATGTATCGCATTGCTTTAAATGTTGCTATTTCCTTTTACCGAAAAAATACGCATCAACAAAATGCACGCCTTCCTTTAACGGACGAAATGATGCACATTCAAGAGGAAGCAAGCAGCGAAAAGCAAGATCAATTAAACCTTTTGGAGCAATTTATTTCCGAATTCAATGACCTCGATAAAGCCCTAGTATTATTGTATTTGGAGGATAAAAGTCACGCTGAAATTGCAGAAATTATGGGCTTATCTGTCACCAATATAGGCACTAAATTGGGGCGTATCAAGGAAAAACTTAAAAAGAGATTTTTACTTATAAATTCATAACACAATGAACGAAAACGAATTAAAATTGCTTTGGCAATCCGCTCACACAAAACTGGAAGATAGCCTTCAGGTCAACCGAAAAAACACGGAAGACATCACAAAATTGAAAGTGCAAAACTTTCTTTCTTCCATGAAGCCTATTAAAATATTTACACTCATCGTCGGCATACTTTGGGTGGCGATACTTGGCTCAACAGTTGTGCATCTATTTATCCATGCTTACGATCAAGTAAGTTTGTATTTTTTGTGTGCTGCCGCTATTCAAGTAGTACTCACGGCAATTGCGGTGGTAGTTTATATCTATCAATTGAACCTAATTTATAACGTTGATTTTAGCAAACCGGTGTTAAATATTCAAGAAAATTTATCTAAACTCAAGGTATCAACCTTGAATATAACCCGAATACTTTTTTTGCAACTGCCGGTTTGGACCATTTTTTACTGGAATGACAGCATGTTTGAAAACGGGAATTTGTTCCTATGGATCATACAAGTGTCGATTACGCTTACCATGAGTTACTGGGCAATTTGGTTGTTTTTCAATATTAAATTTGAAAATAGAGACCAAAAATGGTTTAAATTAATATTTAGCGGTAAGGAGTGGCAACCCATGCTGCAATCGATGGAATTGCTTAGCCAAATTGAGGGGTATCAAGGAGCAGAAAATGAAAACACTCGTCACTAAATGAGGGGTTTTCCTACTCCAGAATAGGGCATTTGAATAATATTTGTACCTTTGTACACCTTAAAAGTACAAAATGCAAAAGCCTATTTTGAAAATGAAATTGGCACTCTAAAATTTAAAATAATCTAATAAGTGCCGCGATCCCATAACATTTGGTTTACTGCCCATTATAAACACCTACACAAAACAAAATGACCATACTACTAGATATTGACGGCGTTTTAGAAACCACACCTCCGTGGAAACACCCAGAAATGCTGGATGATGGCTTTATGAAATTGAACGAAAATGCGCTAAAAAACCTATCAATACTCCACCGAAAGACCAATGCGTCTATCGTTTTGACCACTACGCATCGAATTAACTACGATATAGATCAATGACCAACTATTGGTTTTGACAAAACAGCATTAGAAAAAGCATTACGCCTCGTTTAACTTTTACAAAACCAAATCATAAAAAATATAACTAATAACAACTATGCACATTTTTAATCGCGAAAAATTTCTAATTTTATTTTTAATCGCATTTCATTTTATGGCTTCAGCACAAACCTTTAATGGTGCGGGCGGGCCAATTCCTGACGATGGCAATAGCGTGGATTATTTGATTGAAGTTTCGGGGCTACCCAATACCATTGATACTTTAAACTTTGGTATTGAAACGGTTTGTATCAATGCAACGCATACGTATAACAGCGACCTCGAGTTTTATTTAATTGCCCCCGATGGCCAGCGGGTTGGTTTATCGCTAAGCAATGGCGGCGATGGCGATAACTATACCGCTACTTGCTTTAATCATTTTGCTACTACACCTATCGGACAAGGTGCGTCGCCATTTACAGGCACTTTTAAACCACAAGGGCAATTAGGTTTTGTAAATAATGGCCAAAACCCAAACGGAATATGGAAGTTGCACATTTATGATAACTATGCTTTTGCTGATATGGGCGATTTGCAGGACTGGAGTATCACTTTTGGCAATACACCCGCATTAGCCTATTTTGTAAAGCAAACGAATATCCCGCTGGTGATTTTAAAAACGGACGGAAAGGGTATTCCAGGTGACGAAAAAATTACAGCGCGGATGGGCATTATCGATAACGGTATAGGTGCTATTAATCACATTACCGATCCCTTTAATGGTTATGATGGTTTTATTGGTATTGAAGTACGCGGTTCCAGTTCGGCGGGTTTTCCTCAGAAACAATATTCTTTTGAAACACGCGATAGCCTTGGTAATAATCTTGATATAAGTTTACTGGGTATGGCTGCCGATAACGACTGGATTTTATATGCGCCTTATACCGATAAAAGCCTAATGCGCAATCGGCTCACCTACGATCTCAGTAATGATATGAACCGCTGGGCAATAAAAGGCAGGTTCTGCGAAGTTATTTTAAATGGCGAATATCAAGGCATTTATGAATTAACAGAAAACATCAAGCGAGGTAAAGATCGGTTGAATATCGCAAAAATGACACCTAGTGATACGATTGGAGATGAATTAACAGGTGGCTATATTGTAAAAATTGATCGTGTTTCGGGGCCTTCGTGGGTTTCCAATTTTCTTCCAGACCAGATCAATGTGTATGAAAACCAAATAGTTTATCAGTGCATTTATCCAAAACCCGAAGATATATTGCCCGTTCAGTTCAATTACATCCAGCAATATGTGGATAGTTTTGAAAGAGCATTGGCAGCACCAACGTTCAAAAATCCACTGACTGGATGGCGCAAATATGCTGACGAAGACGCTTTTATTGATTATTTTTTATTGAATGAACTCACCAAAAATGTAGATGCCTATACTTTATCAACTTTTTTCTTTAAAGATAAAAATAGCAACGGTGGCAAGTTACAAATGGGGCCAAATTGGGATTACAACCTCGCTTGGCGCAATGCGGATTACTGTACTGGTGACTTAGCCGATGGATGGATTTATCGAAAAAATGATGTATGTGGCACTGATATTTCTTTTTGGTGGAAACGGTTTATGCTAGATACAGCATATAAAAATCGTATGAAATGTCGGTGGATGGAGTTGCGTACAACCGTGTTGGATACTGCTTATATTTTTAATAAAATGGATTCAATTGCCGAGTATTTAGGCGCATCAAAAGACCGACATTTCCGACAATGGCCTATTTTAGGCACTTATGTTTGGCCTAATCCGGCACCGCTGGCTAACACCTATACCGAAGAATTGGACAATATGAAACAATGGATTGTCGAGCGGTTAAATTGGATGGACAATAATTTGCCCGGTATTTGCAGTCCAGTAAGTGCCGAAATGGTATTTGGAGGCAACGAATTTAGCATTTTCCCAAATCCTGTGGCTGAAACGCTCCACATCAATATGGCTCCTTTACGCCCCAATGACATAAACATAACGGTATATGATGGTCTTGGCCAAGTTGTTTTGCTTCAAAGTTTTACGACAGCAGGCAACGATTCCGAAACAGTCACAATAGATTTCAAAGCGATCCCAAAAGGATTTTACTTTGTAACAATGAGCGATAATAGCGGCGCAATTGGTGTTAAAAAGATTGTTAAAATGTAAAAAGCAACACACACCTGCTACATTATTTCGACAATTTCTTTGCCAAATTGTACCGTATCGCCCGTCCGCAATTTTTTTCGTTTTTGGGTTTCTACGGCATTATTCACGCGTACTTCTCCGTCCGAGATTCGGATATTGGCTTCGCCGCCGGTTTCTACCAGTTGCAAGTACTTGAGTAGCATATTGAGCGGGATGAATGGTTTATCGTTTAATTCAAATTTATGCGTCATTTTTGTTGCTTTAATTGGGTTAACATAGGTAAAATAGTGGAATCAGGTGATAATTGGTATGCTTTTTCCAAATAGCGGATGGCTTGGCTGTTCGAGCCTTTACGCATGAATACTTGGCCTTGTTGTCGGATAGATGCCGCCAAATTTTGCTTGGTACGCAAGTCCGTATAAAACAGCACATTGGCTATTTGGTAATCTTTTATCGCCGATTCGTAGTCTTTTAGCGTAAAATGCGCAATACCAATGCCGTGCCATGCCATATAGTGCAATGGGTGCAGGCTCAAGCCTTTTTCCAGTATGGGTATTGTTTTGCGCAGCGCGGTAGCCTGTGCAAGACTATCTTTCATGGCCAAGGCAGCGCGTACCTTCAAGTCGCCGTAAGACAAATAGATATGTGCACTTTGCGGCGTATGGTTCATATCTGTTTCGAGCAACGTTTCATTCGATTTCCAAGCCTGATTGCGCAATATAGTCAAGCCAGATAGTGCCAATGCCACAAGTCCACCCAATACCGTAGTAAAATGAAGGTTTTTCTGGAACAAATAACCCATTCCCAAGCCTAAAAGCAAGCAAAAACCACCTGAGGGCATCATTAAAAAGCGTTCGGCCAATAGTGTACCTACTGTAAAAAAGAGGTTACAAACGGGTATAAGTGGTAAAATAAACCATAATCCGGCCCAGCCCGCCAATTTTCTTTTCCGAAACAATGCCCACAACGACCACACCAACAAACCCACGATGAGCGCGCAGGAGAAAAGCACCATTGGGTCGCTCCAGTTTTTTACTCGGATATGAAATGGGCTATAATCGTGCGATAACGGATACGGCACAAACATCAATTTTACATATTGCAACAATATATAGGACACTGTAGCGGTGCGTTCAGCAAACGTAAACGGCCGATTTTCGCCTTTAAATCGCCATATATTATCAAGGGCATCGGTTGCTGTTGCATTGGTATTTAGCCATTGCCCCTGTACATTTATCATGGGATTGTTCATGGGGTCTTGCATCATTGTTCCGGTGGCAGGATGGGCTATCACCGCGCTACGAACGCCGATATACAGCAATGCCGCCACGAGTGGGCATAAAGAAAGCGTAGCCACTTTTTTGATATTTTCTTGCAATAGAAAAAATCGAAATAATGGAATCAAAACCACCCATACGATCGCAATTTCCTTAGAAAACAAGGCCAATAACATTAAAACACCCGAAATAATTTGATTTTTTATTGAAAAATCGGGTTTTATGGCGATCGTAACCGCTATCGCACCAAAGAGAAAGGCCAACAATTCATCCGCACTTTTGATATTCGCCACTACCTCTGTGTGGATAGGATGTACCGCAAATAATACCGCCGCCGCCAATGCTGATAAAGGTTGGTTGGGTAACAACGTGCGCACCAAACGATAAAAAACTAAAGTACACGCCGCAAATAAAAGTATATTGAGCAAATGGAAATACAGGGAATTATTACCCCAAAGCGTTACGCCAACAGCAAACACTGCCAATGACAATGGCCTGTAGCGCCCTCCCGTAATGATTTGCTCGGAGTAGCCCAATTTGCTCAAATAAGCAGCAAAACTATCTTCTTTAAAAATATCAACAATACCCGAGATGCCTTGCTGAACGTGTTTATGCTCCGTCAGCACCGATAAATCGTCCATCACAAAACCATGTTGTATGGTATTGCCATAGAGCAAAAGACATAGTGCGAACAGTATATACTCGGTGTATTTCATGATAATGCTTGTGAAAGGGCAAAGAAACGAAATTTTGTTAAAATTGGATTGGATTTTATAGCATTACGGCCTGTTGTTTATGATATTTAAGCGCAAAGAACAGTTACATCGTACATTTTACATCGGAATAAAAAAGTTTCTATAATGGGAGCGTTTGAATGCCTAATTTTGCGCCGTTATTAAAATCTCATTACTTATCATACACACTAAAAAATGGCTTACACCCTTTCCAATATGCTTCCATTGGGCACTACTGCCCCCGATTTTAACCTACCTGATCCTGCAACGGGTACAATGGTGCAATTATCCGACATTGCGCCCAGCAAGGCCACTGTTATTATGTTTCTTTGTAACCACTGTCCATACGTCTTGTACATCAACCAAGAAATTGTGCATATTGTAAGCGAATATGCCCCAAAAGGTGTTCAATTTATCGGAATCAATAGCAATGATGCCGATACACACCCCGATGATGCGCCCGAAAAAATGGGGCCACATGCCAAAGCCGTGGGTTATACTTTTCCTTATTTATTTGATGAGACCCAAGCCGTAGCCCGTGCTTATGATGCGGCTTGCACACCCGATTTTTATGTTTTTGACGAAAATCGCCGCTTAGTATATCGCGGCCAATTGGACAATAGCCGCCCAAGACGCAATGAAGTACCACCAACTGGGGAAGATTTACGTGCGGCACTAGATGCTGTACTCCATGGTGGTGCAGTGGCCGAAACACAACGCCCTTCTGGTGGTTGTAATATTAAATGGAAATCTTAAACACGCCATTTTTCCACTTCTGCCAAAGCGGCTTTTTCATCGCCCCAGCCGTGGAGCGTCATTACACCAGGCCCGTCATAATTCAAAAAGAACTGCTCAATAATGAGCCTTGCCGCGCTGTAATTCATTTGAAATTCTTGCCAATTGGTGGCCTGAATGATTCTTTTTGCTGGATCTACGGGTACAGCAAGCACTTTATGATCCCATTCGCCCAAGTCTTTGAGCATCAATAATCCGATTGGGATCACTTCTACCACACTGCTATTTGGCACGTGTTCGGCAATATAAAGTATATCGAGCGGATCGCCATCGCCACCACGGGCCTTGTCCATACTCGTGGATGGAATAAAACCATAATTCATTGGATAAGGCAAGAACTGCACAATCCGAGGTTGGCCATCGCGGATATCGGGATACATCACCCCGGTGTTTTTGTCAATTTCGTATTTGCGATTGGTGCCGGCGGGTATTTCTATTACACCTTGGAGGTGACCGGAGGGTGCGAAGGAGGGTAATTTGAGTAAATTCATATTAATCGTTTTATGGAAAATTTAAAAGGGTACACTTTTTCTCTATAAAAAAAGTCTTACCCACTTACAAATTTCAAAAAATTGAAAACTAGTTCATCAATGCTTACTTCCTACTTTTTTTCGCCAAAAAAAGTAGGCAAAAAAGGCTTCGGCTGACGAAAAATGCTGCGCTTTTGCTTTCGAGTTCCGGCGGCGCCAAAAAAAACTCGCCGGACTATGGAGCGGGGACTGCGTCCCGTCAATTCCGTTTGGCTCAAACACTTTTTGGCTTCATCCGCCTCCACTCGAGCAAAAACGGCATTTTTCTAAGGCCGGTTTTGCCACACTTGGGGTATTGTACTTCGCAATTCAAAATGTTTCACCAAAAATAAATCTCTTTCTAATGGAAAAACAAAAAAGCCACTCCGTTGATCGAAGTGGCTTTTTGTGGTGGGCCCGGCAGGAATTGAACCCGCGACCATCTGATTATGAGTCAGCCGCTCTAACCACCTGAGCTACGGGCCCGTATGTTTGGTTAAACAGGGCGCAAAGATAGATAGTTCCTCGTAAAACCAAAAAGAATTTATTTGATTTATTCCAATTGCGCAAAAAAACTGGATTATTAGGGACGAAAAAACAACAACTTATCCTTTACTCAAACCAAATACACAACCAATTGCCTCGATTCCAAACTTCTTTCGGTGTAAAACCAACTTCCTTGGCGGCATTTGTCACAATTTCTTCGTCTTGCAAAAGAATACCCGATACCAAAAGCCAACCACCGGGTTTGGTGAGTGCACGCAGGCGCGGCAACGATTCTAAAATGATATGGCGGTTAATATTAGCAAAAACGCCATCAAAACTAGTGCCTTCAATGGCGGTAATATCGCCCAAACCCGCTGTTACATTTTCTACGCCGTTGATTTTACTATTTTCAATGGTATTCAAATACGATTCCGACTCAATATCCACTGCTTCAATATGTTTTGCGCCCAGTTTAGAAGCCATAATAGCCAAAATACCGGTACCACAACCGTAATCGAATAGTTCGAGGTCTTGGAGCGGCAGCGTTTCTAAGGCACTTAGGCACATCCAAGTTGTTTCGTGGTGTCCTGTGCCAAAAGCCATTTTGGGATTGATGACCAATTCATGTTGCACGCCCTCAATTGGTGCGTGAAAATCGGCACGAACGGCGCAAAAATCGCGCACAACAACGGGATGAAAATTAGTTTCCCAAATTTCGTTCCAGTTTTCGCCCTTGATAAACGTCTTTACCCATTGCATTTCAAATTGTTCGGCCAATTCCGCGAGCAATGCTTCGGCTTCTGGTTCGTAACCTTTATCGGCTTGCAAATACGCCGTGATACCCGTTTCGTGCTCCTCAAAAGTATCAAAAGGGGCTTCTGCCAACAGGGCAATCATGATTTCATTCAGTTCTGGATCGTTGGTAAGCGTATATGCGTTATAGTTCATGGAATGTCTAAAAATAAATTGGCCGCGAAAGTAGATCATTTTTTCTTACTTTTGCAGGAAAATAACCATTTACTTGATACTAATGCGTTTTTCAAAAAACTGTTCTATACTTTTCGTCGTTGCTAGTCTGCTTTTTCAGGCTTGTGGTTCAACGCGCCCCGCTGTTCCAAACCGGCCATTACCCAAACCCACAACGCCCACCAAACCCAATAATGATAAACCGCCTGCCAATACCAACGGTAATAATGGTGGACAACCAACGCCCACCAAACCCAACAACAACGGCAATCAGCCAGCCCAGGTACAACAATCCACTTACCGGCTTGCAGTATTGTTGCCGTTTCTGGCCAATCAAGTCAATGCGACAGCGGGTGAAATACCAGAAAAGAGCAAAATTGCGCTCCAGTATTATGCTGGTATGCAATTAGGGTTGACCGAAATATCGCAAGGCAAAAACTACCCCAATTTGGTGGTGGATGTGCTGGACACCCAAGCCTCGGATACCGATTTTCAGTACTTAATTAACACCAATGCACGGCTAAAGCAAGCACAAGTTATTATCGGGCCAGTCCGCAATTCGCATATCACGGCGATGGCCAATCAGATCAAAACGACGAAACAAATTTTGGTATCACCAGAGTCTCCGAGTAGTGATTTGACGGATCAAAACCCCAATTTTGTCCAAACCAACCCTCCCCTGCGCGCGCATTGCTCGCGTATTATCCAGTATTTGCGCTCGGAGAAAAAACGGACTGCCGATCAAGTCGTACTTATTTGCAAAGAAAAAGAAGCAGATAGGCTTGTGTATTTTCAGGATGCGAATTTGAAATTTGGGGCTACGGCACTCAAAGAAATTATCCTACCAGATGCGAGTACTAATTTTGATAAAATTGATTTTAAAAAATACTTCAAACCGGGTCAGATCACTGCTTTTGTCATGCCATCTTGGGCTGGACAAGACTGGATTGTAGCCTTTCTTAGTCGCCTTAAACAACAAAAAGGCAGCAACAAAGTGGAAGTATATGGCATGCCACAATGGGCTGATTATGAACAAATTGAACCCGAATTGCTGACAGATTTGAATGTCCATATTTCATCTGCTCAATATATCAACCGCACTGATGCTGATGTAAAGGCATTTGAGCAAGCGTTTTACGACAAATTTGGTACGCTGCCCAACGAAGACGCTTTTAGTGGTTACGATATTATTAAATTTACGGCGCTTATGCTTCAAAAATACGGCCTCAATTTTCCAGAAAAAGTATCCTCTGCGGGTACATTTTACCCATCTATGACGGGCGGATATTACCTACGTCGAGTGCCTATTGACCCTACTAGGGTAACGGATGCACCTACAACTGTTCCCTACGAATACGTTGAGAATATTTATGTGCATATTTTAAAGTTTGAGCAATTTCAGTTTAGGGTGCCTGCTGGGGATTAGGGTACATTCTTTGCTACATTTTAATCAATCGCCCTGCTCTTTGCTGCCCCGACTGCTCTTTTACCAATACCCAATAAATGCCAGGTATCCATTGTTGTATATCCAATCGGATCGAATTTGGCGCGCGTTTGTCAAAAGCCTCGGTATATACAATTTTACCAGTTTGATCGCTCACCACCAAACTGCGGGGATGATCCGCATGAATGACGACTTCGTTCACAGCGGGATTAGGGTAGATCTTGATGGGTAATTTCTGATGACCAAGCGATTGTGCACCCGAGATCAAACCTTCAATTTTAAAATCCCAAACGCCACGGGAGTAAGTAGCAAATCGGACAGTATTGGAGTTTTCCAAGTATTCTACATCGTGAAATGTGCTAATAGGCGCAGGATTACCGCTAATAATCTGCCACTTTTTGTCGGCAATCACATATACAAATGCTGCAACATCTACGGCAGCAAAAACATATTTACCATCAGGACTAAAGCAAAGTGCGTTGACTCGGTTGTCTTTTAAAATAGAGACATTTGGTGCTTCGGCTGGTTGGAGGGTTTGACCGTGATCGGTTGTTCGCCAGCAGGGCGTATTACCGTCGTAACCAGCACCACCGATAAATACTTCACCGGGGTTGGTTGGCGAAACTGCGATATAGCGCACCCAAATTTTATTACGGGCAACGTCGTTTTTTGACCATGTTTGTCCTTTATCTAAAGACCAAAAAAACACGCCATTATCGGTCATTACGTATAAATGTTGGTTATTAATGGGCGAAATACCGATTGCTCCTATACGCCCACCGCCCGATGCTGCCTTAAAATCGTAATTAGAATAAGTCTGTTCCAGTGGTTTTAAATCCCCATCCTGCAAATCTGCCGGTGCTTTGAGGCGCACTAAAAAACTACCATCGGGCGATGGCGTTTTATAACCTGCTACCAGGCATTCATCAGGTGCCAGAGGATCTGCTTTAGCGGGTAATTCCCAATATTCTGAATCGTAAATGGGTGCCCAATTGGCAATACCAGATGTTTGGATCTGAGCCGCATCTTTTACATAATTACACCCTAATCCCCACCAAAAACACCAAAAACTATGTCCTCGGCAGTATGATCCGAGACCATTTTGTAGATTTGGGTGTTATTGAGGTCTTTTTTTGAAAGAGAAATAAATGTGTCGGTTGATGGTAAATATTTATAAAAACCACCGTCGGTACCGATATAAAAATCGTAGTTACCTGTAGTAGCATCTTTAACAAAATTCATGTCCGGCACATCCCCATGATAGCCTACATATCCGCCAAGGTCGTGCGGGCTTCGCCAATCTACTCCGTCAGCCTTTTCGCCAACGACCCAGCCACCAGCATATAGTTTAGACGGGTCGGAAGGATTGGTTACAAAAGAATAGAGCGAAAACGGCGAATGTAGTCCATCGGCGAGTACAGCCCAATTTCCCCAGTTTTGTCCACTATCGGTAGAACGATACACAGCATTATTGGAACCATCCCAAACACGTACATAAAAAGTATAAGGCCCGGTATTTCCCGACCTCCCGCCTGTAAGAATTACCCATTCTGGATTGGGCGCATTAGATACCTTACCAAGTGCTAAAGTAGAGCCATCGGTAGCGATACGGATCATTTGGTCGCCAAAAATGCCGTAAATTTCATTTTCATCGGCTGGTTTCCAAATATCGCAGCGGCGGTCGTGGTCGCTAGCAGGGAGATCAAAAGCATATAATTGGGTAAAGTTTTCACCGTAATCGGTCGAATATAGGAGTGCCATTTTAGGGCTACCCGCCACTGTGGTATGCACCAAATGCCAAACCATACCATTCTGATCAGCAATCGTTCGGCGGTACCAATTGGCATTGGGCAATCCATTAGGAACTTGCCACGTGAGGCCTTCATCATCGCTGTACTTGAGGCATTTTTGCCCTATATTTTGGTAATCCCATCCACCTACGATGATCCGTCTAGTACCATTGGGTAGTGACAATACCGAAAGCCGAGCCGAAACATCCCGCACCAAAGGATTGTGGTCATTTAAGCACGTCCAGTAATTGCCACCTAGTGTACCTCTAAAAATATAACCACCATCGGTCATTAGATAAATACGATTTTGGAGCGGCAATACCGCCGAAGCAGTGACCCTACCGGGGATACTACTAGGGCCTTTTTCGATCCAAGTGGCTTGAAAAGGGCCATAATTGGTATTTCTTTCCGTTACATCGGTGGCGTAAAAGTTGGAACGGATATGTTCCAGCGTCCGTAATTGAGCAGCCTCCCATTGGAATCCGAGATCTGCACCATGAGCAGTTGCTTCCCAGTTTTCTGGTTTAATTTTGGATTTTAGTTTATTTCTTTGGTCTTTTTTGCTAAATTTGGTATAATTTTGATTGATACCAAATCTCGATTCTGGAACAAACCCAGATGGATGCGTGCTGAGGAATAAAATGCCGCCAAATAAAATAACTGCGGCAAACATAACAATAATTTTGTACGTTAATTTTGTCATAATGTTTGTTGTTGAGATGCGATAACTTACACCCAAAGTTATTAAACTTATATGATTAGGAGTGAGTGCTACCCCCAAAAGTTGTATTATGGACATCACTCCAGACAGTAGAAGAGATGGGTTTACTCAAAAAATGAATTAGATAAGTGAGAAAATGTACTATTTAGAAAAAATAATAAACATTTGTTTATTAAAAAAATATGTTTCACCTTTGCATTTGGCTATTACTCGCTTATATCACTAAGAATCCAATGCAGAGCAATAAACAAATCGCTGATATTTTTGAAGTTGAAGTATCTTTGGTTAAACAATTACGAAAAGAAGCGAAATAAAATTCGCAATCCTACATATATATCATTATCAAGTGAAAATGCATAAATAATTTTCACAATTACATCTTTATCGGCACAAACAACAATTTCTTTTTGTCTAGAAAAGTGCCATTCCAAGTACCCAATCCTTCTATTTTGTAAGAAGGCGGGACGCCCATAATCGTCGCATTGATACTCCTGATTTTTTGCCCAGCCGACAAAGGTTTATTCAAGGCGTTGGTTTGTGCGCTGTGCTTTGTATCGTAATCGGGAATAGTAGTTTCGTATTTTACCATCACGCTTGCCAAAGGTAATTTGCTGCTACCACCAAAAACATTCGTATCAATTTTGTCGGCATCTTTTTGTGTGGAATTGTTACTCTTTGAGCCATTAAATATCCTTAAAAAATCATCCGCGCTTTTACCATCTGAGGTGAAAAAATTGAATCGCATGACATATTCGCTCAGATCAAGTGCTTGTGCCGTTTTATTTTCAAATGTAGCATCCACGATATAATAGTCAAAAGTATAATCGACTTTAAATAGGTCTAAGGAACGATCGGTAGAATCTGGATTGAATTTGACCAATTGGTGTACGGTTATTTTTACTTCCTTATTTTCCAAAATGACATTCAATGGAATTGTTTTAGTCTTGTGCGCTGTAGTTTTAGCTATACTGCTTGTAGTGTTATTCGTAGTCGTTGATATGGTATTGGCAGGTACTACTTTTGCTTCGCTAAAATCTATATTATCAGTAGAAAGCACCTTTATTTGGACTAAATCGTCAGGAATACCTTCAAATACAGCATTGGTATTATAGCCGCCTTCTACTTCAAAATTCAATATTTTGCCTTGCCCAATTTGCCCACGCGCATTGGTATAAGCAATTTCGTCACCTACCATTATCACGCCTTTGATCCCCTTTATGCTACCCAAATATACCTTTGGCTCGTCGGCGAGAAAAGCCATATTTGATCTAAACTCAAAACCGCGGCTAGCAGGTATTTTTATAGGAGCAAGGTCGTGCGATACCAATATTTTGCCTGTTTGTATCTGGTGCGGCCCATACACTTTTAGCAATGCTGGTGAAGGTGCTGTTTTACCGGCAGCCACATCGTCGTAAGTATTGATATAGGCAAAGGCTTTTGTACCATTAGGCAATGGTAACGCAAGGGGCTCTTGACGGCCTGTCCCTTCAATTTTTCCACTAATAACTTTAAAACCGATCTCAAAAAGGTTAGCACTGCCTTCGTTACCCAATGCTTTACACGTTGTAATTTCAATTTTTATTCCCTGTGCAAAACTGCAAAAAGAGATCAATAAAGTGAACAAAAATGAACATAAAATTCGCATAGAAATTGATATTATCGTTTAATATTAGGAATAAGATCTAAAAACAAGTCACAAATTTACAATTTTCTGTAGAACAAAGTCACATCAAGTTCTTATAAAACCTGTAAATTTGTCCATTCTTAACAATAACTGTTTTGGAACCTAGAACCAATTTCCATCACCACTTTACTCATCAAACATACACCAAATTTATGTCAAAATTCAAATTAACCCTCCTTTTTTGCTTTATTTTCTGCGCTTTGAATGCACAAACAGATTTGTCCCAATTGCTCAAACAAATGAGCGATCAAATAAAACCCACTGTGACTGTTGATAAAGACGAAGTCACTCAGCAAATAACGTGGGACGACAAAACGCCGTGGAAAGTGTCTTTAAACATAGAAACAGCAACAAAAGGCAAAAAAAATACCGAAAGATATGAGTTTAACCTTGCCGATTTTAACGCCTATCTCGTCAATCGGCAAGCAAAAGATAAATATCAAGGAGTGCAATGCAAAACAGACCGCGATCGGAAATATATCGCTTATTGGGAAAACAACGAGCGTGATGGCTATACCAACAATTTTTTACTCTATTTTAAAGATGCCAACCTTGCAGATGAATTTGCTAAACAAATCAAAGAAGCCATTCCATTGGCGCAAACAGCGTGGAATGCATCTGCCCAAATTCCTGAAACATGGGACGCATTAAAGGGTTATGTTGCTGCTAAAGTTGGTCATGTTGGCGCAGAAAAAGCCACGATAAAACAGATATTGGAATCCGATAAAACCTTTGATGATCGCGCAAAACTCACTAAAATAGAGTCGGGCAACGGCGAATCCGTTACCGAAGTATTCGAGTGGAGTTGGGGTGATCTTGACCCAAATAGCATCGACCTCAAGTTAAAAGGCGATATTGTTACCGTAGAAATTGATACCAGGCGCAACCTTCGTTTTGTGCAAGCCATGAAAAACGGTACCGCAAATGGCTATAAAAAGGACATTTCGTTTTTGGTGAATACGCCCGATGATGCCAAATTATTGATTAAAGGACTGGAAAAACTCATACCACTCGGCGAAAAAGCACTTCAAAATAGGTTACCCAAAGTAACCTCACTGGCCGAAGGTATAAAAATGCTCAACACATACCTCGTTCCTGTACAACAAAAAGACGAACGCATTGAGCAGGTCATTTCCGGCGATGCCAATATGGTGCTGACCCGAAAAGAACTCATGGAAAACGACAAATCTAAAAACAAAGAATTGGTGTATGATTTCTATTTAGGCGATTTGGCGGCCAATACTGTTGATTTGGACATTTCCTCCAATGAAGCCACCATTGAGGTCATTACCCAACAAAGCGCAAAGGTGATTGCAGTAAAAAACAATGGTGTACAAGCCAATTACGAGAAAAAAGTGGAATTAACAGCACCCAATATCGAATCGGCCCGCGCTATTCATACTTTATTACCACAAATTATCGCTTTGGCACCAGCACAGGCCGTTACAGCAGAGACGGGAACATGGCTGATAAGTGCTTTGGCGGATATGCCAACGCTAAAAAGCACAAAACAGGTCACCCTCAAACAAGGAGCAACCACTTGCGCTTGGATTTTAACCGTCGTAACTACCTCTGAAAAAAAGCGAGAGGAAGAAATTTGGGAATTTGAATTAGAACGCGTCGATATTGCTGACATCAAATTTAACGTTAGCGGCAAAAATATTGAAGTAGTCATTCCCGCCAAATTAAAGGAAAAGGTATTCAAGTATTACGATGACAGCAAACAAAGTTTTGTAAATTCGGTAGAAATTCCTATTGACTCAATCAGCAAAGCAAAAAAAGTAGTAAAGACGTTCCAGTCTATGGGTGAAGGCTGTAAACGTAATTAGGCTAAGTTGTTTAGAAAAAATATGTGCAAGTCCTTCGATGACCCCAAGTTATCGAAGGACTAATCTTGGTGCTTATTTCGCTAGTCAATATTGGTTCACTAATTTTTTTGATCTGCTTTTGCTTTCTTTTTGAAAAAACGGCGCAATAAAAAACTGTGTTGTAAGGCTTCAAGGTCTTCATCCAATTTTTTAGAACCATTTTCTAGATTTTTAATGGTGCTTTTCAAATAAATACCAGCCTCTTCGTCGTGCAATAAAACGCCTATTGAGGTATTCGGATTCATGCTTATCTCTTTAAGATTTGCGATAAATACATTGGCTGTATCTGCTATTTTCTGCAATTGTAAAACCGAATTTTTAATGGAATTAAATACAATAGTGTCATTAATTAAATCATTCGCAAGGTTTCCTTTTTTGTTTAATCCTGCACTAAAACTATTTAATTCGCCAACTACTAATTGGGCTTTTGCCGAAGCATTTTTAAGCGAAACAGTAGCCGCATCAATATTATCATACAAAACATTATCATTTAATAATTTACCAATTGTGCCGTCATTTGTGGTTAATTTCTTACTAATTGATTTGAAATCACTGGTAATTTCTTTAAAACCTGTTGTGATCTCTAAAATATTATCATTATTTTTTTGTAAAGTTGCCATCATATCTTCGGTAGAAATAGTTTTTTCAACGCTCAGAATATCGCCTTCTTCCACTTCAGCATACCCTTCAGTGCCATCGTAAATAACAAGAATTTTATTGCCAATAAGTCCGTCTGTACCTATTTTAACTTTGGCATCTTTACGAATATATTGTTGCACTTTGGTATCAATATTTAATACGACTTCCACTTTTGATTTGCCAATAAAATTCAAATTTTTAATTGTCCCTATTTTTACGCCCGAAAACCAAATATTATTGCCTTTTTCTAAGCCTTTTACGTCGTCAAAATAGGCAATCACTTGTATTTTACGTTTAAACGTATCATGCAAATTACCAATCATCAGAATCCCTGCGATTAGAAATACCAATCCCAAAAAAATAAATGCGCCGACAATGATTGCCCTTTTGTTAGGTGAATCGTTCATGAATTATTGTATAAAATTGTAAGTAAAAAAATCATTTATTTGCCCTGCTTCGTTATTAAAAACGTTTTTAAATGTATCAATTTTCAAAAATTGTCCATCAATTAGCATCGCTACACGGTCACAAGTGTTTTTGGCACACGTCAAATCATGGGTAATGATGACAGAACTTGTCTTATATTTAGTTTGAACGTCATTTATAAGTGCGTTTATTTCAGCACTTGTAATGGGGTCTAAGCCCGAAGTTGGCTCGTCATACAGCATAATATCAGGTTTGAGTATCAGCGTCCGCGCAATGCCAATGCGTTTTCGTTGTCCGCCCGACAAATCAGCGGGCATTTCCTGTATTTTATCTTTCAAACCGACGGCCTCTAAGGCTTCTTCGACGGCCTCATCCACTTGTATTTTAGTCAAATTTTTAACATTCATGGTTAATGGAAATGCTAAATTTTGATAAATATTCATGCTGTCGTACAAAGCACTGCTTTGAAATGAAAAACCAATACGTAAACGTAATTCATCCAATTCTTTTTGCTTTAACTCCGTTATGTGTTTATCTAATACCATAATTTCCCCTTTATCAGGCTTTAATAAACCGACAATTAATTTAATCAAAACCGATTTCCCTGAACCAGATTTTCCCAAAACGGCGACATTTTCCCCTTTAAAAACGGTTAAATCTATGCCTTTCAAAACATCTAATTCACCAAATGATTTGTACAACCCACTGATGGAAATAACGGGTTCATTTGTATTTATGGCATCTTCTTGATTAATATTATTCATATTTTGTAATTGGTTAAAACCATTGAATCCAATTCGCTATTTGCACGATAACGATTTCTTCAATAAAGATTAAAAACATCGCTAATACTACTGCTTGATTAGCCGCTTTGCCCACGCCGCGAGTGCCTTGCGTGGCATTAAAGCCACGCAAGGCAC
>JAAFHO010000209.1 GCA_013297575.1 Chitinophagales bacterium | reverse complement strand
CTTCGTTCTGCACTGCTCGGCTCAACTGATGCACTATTGTTACCAGTTCCAATACCCGCATCAGGCCTAATGGCTCTTCGTTCTGCACTGCTCGGCTCAACCCGCATCGCTTGGGGCAATTTGGACATTACAAACCCGTTCGATGGTCGAATTTTGTCAGCGTGACTGTGCGTTCAAACCTGTCAGCGCTCGATAAAAGAGCCGTTAGGCTCGGCTCATGTTATAGCGGCGGATTTTAATCCGCTGAACAGATGCACAACGAGTTTTGAGAGCCGTAGGCTCGGTACATATTTTCAATCACCATAAAAAATAAGCAAACCTTGGCGAATACCTATCATCAAATACCAATAAACACCGCCATACACGTCATTTTTTGCACAGCAATTGCTCTCTTGCTTGCTTTTATCATACGTGAAAATGCTAAGGATTACGATGCTGATATTCAAGTATTAGCGCAGAAAACTGCTCAAAATGGACAATTGGTAATAGATGTATCTAATAAAGCACTTTTGCGCGAATGTGTAAAGGCGATGAAAATCTATCCAAGTGATTATGTTGATAAATACCTCGCCTTGACGCAGGTTATTCTATTGAAGTCAGATTCAATACAGTATTTAATTGACGGTTTGAAGGAAAACGCCGATGTTGGCTTGATATCCGATGTAGAAGAAAAGTGGAATTATCAGCAATCATTAATTGGCAAAATGGCTGATTTCGATAAAAATATAGAGGATAAACTGACCAGTTTTTTATCAATCGACAGGCTCTGTCAATCTTGGGAAAATGATTCCAAAGAACAGTTTAAAACGGTATTGGAACAAGCAAAAACCAATATTTTATTGATGGAGAGGGGAGCGTTATTTTATTTTGCTACTAAAATTTCGTATGATTGTGGTTTTGACAAAGTGTGTTTTCCAGCATTAAATTGGCATTCCACCAGTTACATCATTGGCGATACTGTGCATGCCGATATTAAACTCAGCCGTTTTGATAGAGGTTATTATAATCCTAAATTCATTGTCAATGGTATCCCCGCACCTAAACAAACATTCCGACAACGTTTTAATAAAGCGGGCATTTATCCGCTTCACATCAAAATGGAAAGTAACTATTGGGAACACGATACGTTGTTGGTAGCAGAAAAAACGTATTATTTAACTATACGCAAATGATATTAAGGCGTATAATGGTGGGCTGTCATCATGTGAATTTTCCAAGCGCCATTTACTTTTTCTAATACTGTTATTACGTGTGTATGCTGAAATTCGATGTCTTTGCCATCTATAATGGTAGCCATTTGGTCGTATGTGGCTGAGGCCATTTTTCCATTTACATGGATACGTTTATTACTTTGGATAAAATCGGCATGGTTGCCAGGTGGCACTAAGTTAGATGAAATTAAATCCTCAAACCGATGTTGATAAGTTAAACCATCCAAAAAACTAACACACCTAACGCTATGTGGATCTAAAATCCAATATTTTTGAGTTACTTCTTTAAGTGATTCACGGCAAAAGGCTCGGGTTTCGGCCTCAATGACTTGTATAATGTCCTTTTCATCATCGCTTTGGCTAAAAAGAGGAGTAGATACTAATGCAAATAGTACCATTAAAATACTCGGGTTTTTCATACTCGATAAAATTACAGATTTAAACGACTTTTGGGGTTATCTTTTATACTGGTGTACCGACGAAATATGGATTTTCCATCCATTTTCGGTTTTTTGTAAAATACGCAGTTCGTGAGAATAAATTTTCAAATTTGTCTCCACATAGGTCATTGCCTGTTCGTGTGAGGCAAATGCCATATTCCCATTTACATGAATAAAATGATCCGTTTTTTCTACTTCTTTTACTTTATCTGATGGGTATAAAGTCGTTTGTTTAAGTAGTGCTTCCTTGTTATCGTTGATAACTTGACCATCGTGGAGCGTAACACTCATAAGTGTTTGCTCGTCCAGTACCCAAAATTCTTGGACAATTTCAGCAATTGGCTTTTGCGTGAATGCTTCTGTTTCGTTTTTTAATAGTTCTTCTATCGCTTCTACATCAGTTTTTTGACTAAAAAGAGAGGCCATGAAAAAAGATGTGCAACAAAAAAACAATGTAATTTTTACTTTTTTTATAATGTTTGTTCTTAAATTCTCCATTGCGGATTTATTTAGATAAACGGGTAATTGACCCAAAACGACTAAGAATATACTTGGTTGGCGCAAAGTTAGAGTTTTTTTTTTAGATCTAATAATCGCTAACCTTATTTTTCGCTAAAAAAAGCAAATCGTACGCATTGCATTTTAGAAATAATCCTATAAAAATACCCCTGAGCATTGTTAATTGCCAGAGGTATTATTATTTTTTACTTTTGATAATTGCATTTAATCAAATAAAACCAAAATAAATTCTTTTTTTTAAATAAAAAGAGGTGTTTATTTCCTAAATCGAGCATTTTATATTTTCCTAACCCTGCCCGAACCCGAAATGTTTTTGGTAACTTCAGCATCGCCTTTATACTCCACAGTACCGCTGCCGCTAATATTCACCTTCAAAGTGGTGCTCACATCCAGCCGTACATCGCCACTGCCGGATACATTAATGTCTGCCGTTTTTACCGGACAATCGAGTGCTTCCAGTTCACCACTACCGGATACCGTACACTCCATATCGGTACCAGATCCATTGAGTTCCACATTGCCGCTGCCGCTGATATTGATATTAAATTTATCAAAATCGGCTTTAAATAGGTCAATATCGCCACTTCCTGATATTTCTAGGTCTAAATTAATGCCGTTAATGGCGTGTTGTACATCAATATTTGCACTACCCGATAATTCAAAAGCATCCCACGACGGTGCAGATACCGTGATTTTGAGTTTGTCCACGTCGTAAACATTGCGGTCAAAATTGATTTCTAAAACACCATTCACTACTTTGGTATCCAAATAGTCAATAATATTTTCCTCACAAGTCACCTCTACTTTATACACAGAGTCCACCAATACTTCAATTTTACCTGGAATACTGGCCTCAATGGCGTGGAATCCTGTCTCATTTCTCATTTCCGTAACGAGATCACCACTGCCGCGTGTGCCTAAGGGATCGCATGCGGTTTGTGCGATTAATATGCCTCCAATACAAAGAAGGCCGATCCAATACTGCAATTTTGTTGTCATGCTAATATGTTTTTGTGTGTTAATTGTAATGCTCTAAGACACCTGAATCTAATTTTACCCTGATGCCTTTTGCTACAAATATTACGGTGCGCTGCACCTAAAATTTTTATAAGAAAGCCCTAGTTTTTTGCTGCTTAAAATTTCCACCTCACCGCCACATTTCCACCAATCCACCAGCGCAACCGATCCTCATTGCCAATGTAGAATTCAGGAAAATCTTTTGGCACAACTTTATCTTGGAAAGTTTTATTATTGGAAATGAGCAAATTGGCGGTAGGCCCTGCCGCTAAACTAAAATGTTTGCCCAGTTTTAAATTAAGCGCAGGTGCAAATTGCTCCCATTCCTGCACCGCATTGTCAAAACCCGATTCACTCAAATGACGATGAACCAAGTCAAATGTCGCTCCCAATCGTTTATGATAACCCACAAAAGTGCCTATCCCCATACCGTAACTCCAAAGTGCATCGTTTTCGGCACTCGAACTCGGGGAAATACCCGCTGTGAAAATAGTGTAAAAGAATCTCGTGCCCGTTTTGAGCGAAATATTGGCATCGTGTATTTCATTTGCAGATGCTTCCAATGCGATATACCCACCTTTGCGAGAGAAATTTAGAAGCCCAATTTGAGCACCATTTATCTCTTTGGCTAGATTAATTACACCGATCTGAACGCCATTTACACGTTTTCCACGGTTAAGAAACCCCGAAACTTGCACGCCTTTAACGGTGTCAGCAATATTGGAAAATCCTGCAATTTGGAATTTTGCAGTGCCAGCATTAACCAAATTGGAAAACCCCGAGGCTTGTACAACGCCATTGGAACGTACTGCCGAATTGTGAAAACCTGCCAGTTGAACGCTTTTGGAGTATTTGGCAAAATTATAAAACCCCGATGCCTGAATACCCGTAATCGTATCCACATGATTGGCAAAACCTGCCAATTGGGTCGATAGGTTACCGTGTACCGCCAAATTGACAAATCCCGCCACTTGCACGCCATTGCCTTTGGTTTTATGGGCAATATTGACAAACCCAGCGGTTTGTACACCCCTTAAATTGCCACCGACTCGGTTGTAAAACCCAGATGCCTGAACGCCAGTTACATGGCCATTTACATCATTGAATACGCCTGCTGCCTGAAATCCACTCATATTGCCCCTGTTAATATTGCCCAATCCGCCCAATTCTACAATACGGTTACCTTTGGAATAACCCGCCAGTATATTTAAGGAATAATCATTGATGACATTGCTGCTCATCTTAAAATTGGTGCCGATATTGGGCAGAAACGAAATTTGGAATGTTCGTTTCAGGCTGTCATTATTGACATTCAGTTCATTCAGTCGTTGTGCCGATGTATTAAAAAAGTCACCTACTTTGCTAGAAAAACGGCTCAAATCTTCTTTTATGGTGCTTTTGGGCGCTATTGGAACCGAATCCAGTTTGATTTCAATTTTTAAAAAACGCGGCGATTCCGAAGTTACTTGAAGTACAGTATCGCGGTAATCCAGTTTCGCCACCACGAGTTCGGATGTAGCGGTTACGGGCAATTCATAAAACCCATTTTCATCGGTTGTGGTGGATTTTAGGGTTTGCCGATCGTATATCGTGGCATTTGAAATTTTTTCCCCCGTTCGTTTATCGGACAAATAGCCGCTTACCTTTTGCTGCGGTTTTTTTACTTTTTTTAGGATAAGGTAATTGCCACTTTGTTTGAAAGTATAATCATTGCCTAAAATTTGCAACAACACCTCACGCACCGTTTGATCCCTTGCGATCAACGTCACTTTGCGTTTGGCATCCAGTATATTGGAATTGTACGACCATTCAAAACCTCCTTTGTGCGCTACTTCCAAGAGCGCGGTGGTAATGGGGGCTTGGAAAAACGACACTTCAATTTTTTGGGTTAAAATATCGTTGGCATGCAATTGGGCATGCAAGATGGTGTGCAGCAATAACACGATGGTTGTGCTGCGTATTAGGTGTAAAGTAAACATTGTTACGATGCTATTTTTTATGAAAGGTGCTTTGCGCGCCTATGAGGTTTATTAAATGATAAATTGAGAGGTATTATCAGGGCGCTTTTGTTGTCTAATGGCGTTAACTTAAGCGAATCCTGACCCTGTTAAGGGTCAAACCTGAGTAGCCCCGAAATGCAATTCGGGGATTAAGGGGCGTATGTTTCGATAACCCTGAAGGGGTTGAACTCAATAAAACGTGTATAAAACGTTGACGTTCAACCACTTCGTGGTTATTAAAACATTGCTACACACCACGACCCCGAATTTCATTCAGGGCTATTCATGTTAAACCACTTCGTGGTTGGAATAGGCTACCCCAATCCCCGATAATTTAGTTAAAATTCAATGTCTGCCACTATCCCTCCCCCTTTTAGTGAAAGAGATATACCTTGTTTATCAACTAAATTTCAAAGTTGGCTTAAAGCAACACTGAGGAAAATAATGATTATTCGCCACAACCACTCCCCGAAAGCAAATAAGAACCATCGGGGTTTTGCTCTAATTTTAAAGCAAAGGAGGTGGCCACCAAATCTAATATCCTGCCAATAGCGAGGTTATTGTATCGGGCGGTAAGCGGACAGGTTTCCAAAGATGTACTTTGTAGCGCAATTTGAATGCCATACACCTTACTTAATTGTTGAACGACCTCTTTTAATGGAGTGGCATCAAACTGGAAAACCTTGTTTTTGTAAGCCAAAATATTTGGATTTTGCTGGTTGGTAATGCGTATAAGTACCTTTGTTTGTTCGTCATACAGGGCTTTTTCATCAGCAGTGAGGTACATGCTTTGCGTACCTGCGCTCACCAAAACCTTGCCATGTGTCACCGAAATCAGTACTTTGCCTGATTCGCTTACATTATCCACATTGAATGCTGTACCCACCACTTTTACTTCCAATTCCTTTATATCCACCACAAAAGGCCGTTCTTTATCGGGACTTACCTCAAAATATGCCTCGCCGTGTAAGGACATTCGGCGTTCTTTATGGTTAAAACCTCGCGCAATAGAAAGCCCCGAATTTCGGTTGAGTGTCACCACCGATCCGTCAGACAAGGTATCCACCAAAATGGTTGCAGGCGAAGCCACAATTTCTTGTGGTGCAAGCAGCGGTGCAGGGCGCATAACCCAAATCGCAACTGCAAGGAAAGCAACGGCAGCGGCGGCAGATAACCAATACTTTGAGGTATTTGGTTTTTGTTGCTTAAAAGCCATTTGCATTTTTATTTTTTGGAGGGCATTTTCGGTATCAAAAGTGTCCTTATACTTTTGATTGGATGCCGGAGCCATTTCCCAAATACGTTGCAATTGGTTGAAATAGTGTTGGTTATCAGCACTTTGTGTCAACCATTCTTCCAAAGCGGTATTTTCGGAAGGGGCTAATTCGCCAGCAAAATATTTGGCAATAGTAGCGTCTATATCTTGGTAAATTTCTTTCATGTTAATGGTCAAATTGATAAAAAGGTAAAGCAGAGTCCAATCAATGTCACCAAATATTCGGCTAACTGCAACCGCATGATACGCAGCGCTTTGCCCATTTGGGTTTCCACTGTTTTGATAGAAATTTCAAGATGTTCCGCAATTTCGCGGTATTTCAACTCCTCAAAACGGCTCAATTCGAATACATTCCTGCATTGTGGCGGGAGTTCGTCAAGTGCTTTTTTGAGCCTTTCTTGTAGTTCGGGAGCGGTATCCTCGGGTTGTACGTGTTGTGTATCCAACTGTTGAGCGTTAAATTGTTGATACTTTTCCTTGGTTTTTTGATGACGAATCCGGTTCAAAGCGGCGTTGTGCACCATTTTGTACAGATAAGACTTCATCGACCAGGCGATGTCAAGTGCAGAGCGGCGTTCCCAAAGTTTTACAAAGGTTTGTTGTACTAAGTCTTCTGCCTCATCGGGATCGCCATTGGTGAGTTTGGTGGCGTAGTGACAAAGTGGTTCATAATACCTTCGGAAAACGGTGTCGAACACCATTTCGTCGCCATTCCTGATGGCTGCTGCTTCGTTTATGTTTATTTGATACTCCAATACTTTAACGGGTTGATTTACATTGAGACACGTTTATGGCTTTTTACCCTGATGCGGTTGAAGAATTATTTTTTTATCTTTGAAAAAAGGCAGTAAAAGGAATAGTTTTTTCATGTTTGTGTACTATTTTAATGATTTGATCATTCGTCCAAATTCAAAGTGTCAGGTCATTAGAGCAACCATCCAATTCGCTACAAAGATAAAAAAATAAATT
This sequence comes from Chitinophagales bacterium, assembly GCA_013297575.1. Taxonomy (GTDB): domain Bacteria; phylum Bacteroidota; class Bacteroidia; order Chitinophagales; family Saprospiraceae; genus M3007. The sequence continues at coordinate 1,270 of JAAFHO010000209.1, read as the reverse complement.
ATTAATAAGGGTAAAAGATCTGCCACGGTGTCTCTATCCGATTTTCAGCACATAACGGGTGCTTTTTACGATCATTGGGGAGGCAGTAGCCGGAAATTGTTTCCCCTTTGTGTTTTCCTTTATTTTTTAAAAATCACATTAAAATGCAATACCAGCAATATAAAGTGACGGGTTTTCTCGTCGCACTCGTAGTTTTTTGTTTTTCGTTATCACCTGTAATGGCCCAAAACATGACCCAAACCCTCAAAGGTGTGGTATTAGACAAAGCCTTAAAAACGCCGCTCATCGGGGCTACTGTTATCCTTAAAAGTGTAGAGCCTATGCGCGGTGCCACGACAGATGTAGATGGAAATTTCCGTTTGCCCAATGTTCCCGTTGGCAAACACACCTTATATATTACTTACTTGGGGTATAAAGAGGCTTTTGTACCCAATATTACCCTCAATTCCGGTAAAGAAACGGAAATTACGATCCAAATGGAAGAAAGCATCATCCAAGGCAAAGAAGTGGTGATCACAGCCAAAGTAAATAAGCAAAAGGCATTAAACGAACTTTCTACAGTAAGTGCCCGTACATTTTCGGTGGAAGAAACACAGCGTTTTGCGGCGGCGGTGAATGATCCGGCACGGATGGCTTCGGCATTTGCAGGTGTGGCCGCTCCAAATGATGGCAATAATTTTATCGTCATTCGCGGAAATGCACCCAATGGCTTACTTTGGCGGATGGAAGGGGTGGACATTCCTAATCCAAATCACTTCTCGCAGGTGGGTACGTCGGGCGGTGGTATTTCCATCCTTAGTGCCCAATTACTCACTAATTCCGATTTTTTAACGGGCGCGTTTCCCGCCGAATATGGCAATGCACTTTCTGGGGTTTTTGACCTAAAAATGCGCAAAGGCAATAGTGAAAAGCGAGAATATACACTTCAAGCAGGGGTATTGGGGCTTGATGCTGCCGTGGAAGGCCCCTTCCGAATGGGAAAACGAAGTGGCTCTTACCTCGTAAATTATCGCTATTCCACGCTGTCCATAATTGGTAAACTGGGTGTAAACCTCGGCGATGCAGTGACCAATTTCCAAGATCTTTCGTTCAATATTTGGATGCCTGCTGGAAAGGCGGGCACTTTTACGCTGTTTGGCTTGAGCGGTTTGAGTAGCCAAAAACTAAACGGTACCGCTGATTCTCTGTTGTGGAGAGAACGGACGGAAACGCAATACAACGCTGATTTCAAATCCAATACGGGTGTCGTAGGACTTACGCATAGTCTTAT
>JAAFHO010000208.1 GCA_013297575.1 Chitinophagales bacterium | reverse complement strand
ACCATTGCTCCAAATACCAATATTACCCAATGGCGTAGCCGTATGAGTCGCGTTGTTTGTCGGATTTCGCTTGATTCTATATATTTTGTTCTGATTGGATGGTGTATTCGGGTTATTCGTCCAAGGGCCTATATTATAACTTGGAATACCTGTTGTACTAATATAGGCATAATTGGCATCGTAATAGACACTTTGCACATTAGCAGGTATATTTCCAGCCACGGCAGGTGAACAGCCAGAACAATTGTAACCGGTTAATATTGGTGTCGAATTATTGATGATCCAAGAGGTTACAGCCGGGCCTTGCGCGTGCGTATAAGTAATAAATAAACATAAAAAGAGCGTTACACAAAGCGTAGTAGTCTTAAGCATATTGAAAATAAAATTAAGTGATTAGTTAAATTTACATTCGACGACTAATTTTAGTAAATCCTTCGCTTAAAAACGAGAAAATTATTCGTGGTCCATTTGAACGCTCACTACTTAATTGAAATTCATTTTAGGGGGAATTAAAGGGGGTAATCATACCGAAATGCAATATTATACAAAAAAGGTTTGTCGGTTAATGTTTTTAAAAAAGCAATTAAGTCCTTCTTTTCTTGTCTGCTCAAGGTGATTTTTTGTCGTAGTTCTTTGGCTAATGTTGGGCTTTGCACAATACCGTTGGTGTAATGATCAATTGCTTCGGATAGTTTATTAAACCGACCATCGTGGAAATAGGGATTTGAAAAAGCAATATTTCTCAATGTTGGGACTTTGAAGGCTAAATAGTCAGATTGTTTGCCTGTCACAGCCATTCGCCCCGGATCCATCAAAATCGAATCCAATGGAAGTCCATTGTTTTTAAAATTATAATTCGTAAATAAAGGCTCGGTATGACAGGAAGCGCAGTTTTTTTTAAATATTTGGTAACCTATTTCCTCATTTGGGCTAAAAGACACATTGGGTTCATGCCGCATAATGCTATCGTATTTAGCATTATAAGAGACCAGCATGACTGTAAATTGCCATAACGCGTTCAATACCCGCTGTTCTGTAACCGTACTATCTGCAAATGTTTTATAGAAATAACGGCGATATTTCGTGTTGTTGCTTAATCTTCTGACCACTTCCTCCATGCTATTGTCCATTTCCGAAAAATGGCTAATCGGGAGTACGGCCTGTTGCTCTAAACTTTGAATTGCACCATCCCACATGAAATGTTTACTCCATGCGAGGTTGATCAACGTACTCGAATTTCGTATGCCTTGTCGGCCATAAATACCGTGACTTACTCTATGATCGGCGTGTGTAAAAGCCGTAAAAGATAAATGGCAACTTGAACAGGATATCGTACTATCCTTTGACAAAATAGGATCGTAAAACAATCGATTTCCCAGTATAAAACCTGCTTCGGTAACAGGTTTTTTAGAAAAATTATGGTTTGGCTTTGGCCATCCCTTAGGTATGAAAAACTTTACTTCGCCCGATCTGTCGGTAAAAGCAAGCAATAAAAATAAACATCCTAATACTGCAACAGGTATCCATAAAAATGATCTACTCATGCAAGATCAACCAATTTTTATGCTTCTTTGGAACACTTGTCCGCCGCCCATAAGTCTATATTGATACGTACCCGGGACAATAAACCAGTCAGTAGGCTTAAAGTTAAAAATATAACTGCCCTTTGCTTTGTATTCATCAACTAGCGTTCGAAGTACTTGCCCAGACTTGTCGAGCAGTTGAAGGCGTATATTCCCATCTTGCATCATTGCATACTTCATTTGAATATTACCCTGATCGCTCGGATGGTGTCCAAGTAATGCACATCTGCCATTTTCGCCCAAAAGAGGAGGTGTTGCCGGTACTAAACCTGAAATTGAGGGTTGAGATTGCCCTAAAATAAAATCAACCAATTCTGGTGTACTTCCCATCCAATCCTTTAGCACAGTGGCATAAACATCACGAAAATCAATGCTAAATTCAGGATCGGTGAATGGGTCAGGATTAGTAAGGTCCTGATAAGTACCCACTATGCCATTACCAATGCCTCCACCAAACATCAACATGTGCGTCCCCCAACCATGATCTGTGCCCAAAGAACCGTTTTCATAAATTGTCCGCCCAAATTCAGAGAAGGTCATACCCAATACCTTTTCAGATAAACCTGCATTACCCAACTCCAAATCCTCGTAAAATGCTTTCACGGCAGTAGCAATTTCATTCAGCAACCCTAAATGGGTATCATATTGATCGGCATGGGTATCAAAACCATCGATTTCGACCATAAAAATGCGCGTACCTAAATTACCTTTTATTAATTTAGCCACGATTGCCAATTGTTCGCCCAAATAATTGTTAACTGGGTAATCTACCTGATTTTTACCTCGAGCATACGATTCTTTGATCGTTGTTGCATAACGGAATGCTGAGTTGGCCGTTTGGCGGACATACGCAAGTTCCAAATCACGTGGCGTAGTACCGAGCGTAGCGGTTTCGTACAGTTGCCCCGTTTGTGCAATTTGATAAAATTCCTGCGGACTACTGATAGCCAACGCCATATTGGCATTTTGAGCCTTAAAAACTAAGTCAGATTGTACCCCAATTTGTAGTGCTGGCGGAATTGTTGGTGGTGTTTCCAAAAAAGCGGCGTATTCATTTTCTAAAAAACGACCGATCCAACCCGTATTTACAATGGTATTGGAATCACTCGCTGATGCCACAATATCATAAGACCGAAAATGGCTATAATTGGGTTGAGGATAACCTACATTGAGAATGACCTTCATCATGCCCTCATCCCACAAGCCTTTCAAGGCTTCGGTTGCTTTTGGCATAGCGAATTGTGTATTCAAGTTCCACAGATTTGGTTCTTGTACAGCAATAGTTGGACGCAAACTGTAGTAATTAGGGTTTTCCCGTTCGATAACGGTGTTAAGTCCATCATTTCCGCCACTAAGACGGATCATCACCAAAATCCGATCACTATTGCCATTGGCTAAAGCGGCCATCAGCTGGGTAGGCTGAAACGACCGAAGTCCCATTTTTCCCAACAGAATGCTTCCCGCGCCCAAAATACCGGAAGCCGACAAAAAATCACGTCGCGACCAAAGATTATGATCTCGTTCGTGTGCTAAGTAATCTTTAAGCGTAGTTCCTGGGCGTGGTGTGTTATTTTTTTCGAGCATTGTTTTAGTTTTTATCTTACCTAAGCCAATTGAAACTCAGGTAATCTCACTAAGTAATAGAGTAAATTAACGACTTGATATGGCGCTTCATTCCAGTCCAATGTCCAAGAACCATCTTGATAATAATTTTCGGGTATTCCAGCCTTAAAATTAAGGATAGCGGCCTGTAAATGAATAGCATCGAGGTTTTGTCCAAGAAAATGTAGCACCAAGGCTTGGGTTATCAAGGCTGGATCATTGCTATTATTCGTTAAATTTTTTGCTATATCACGTAACTGCTCTCGAAGCAGCTGTTCATCTGACAAATAATAGGCCATTACACTACCATACGACCACCGCGTAGTAAGGGTACTTTCATTGATCCATGCCCTCTGTCCAGGCCAACCAGCCACATTGGGTGGATTGAAGAGATATTGCCCCAATTGATCAGAAAAATAACTAATCGTATCCCACCAGTCGTTATTGGTTATTTGTTGGGAATTTACTCCTGCTGACTTCCAAATATTTAACAAGGATTCCACTGGGCTTTTTATTTTAGCGTTAACAAGGCTATCCTCAAAAAAATGTTCGCTTTTAAACAGTTGCTTGAGTACTGGTAATATTTCCCAGTTATTGCTCTTAAAGGTACTTGCTAAACCATTTATCACCGATGAATCCATTTTTTGATAAACAAAATACTTGTAGATTTTACCAGTAATAAACATCGAAACTTGGTCGGCTCGTTTGTCAAATATCAAGTTATGGGCTGTTGTAAAACCGTAATTTGAAGTCTCTCCGAAAATAGTTTTAGGGTCGGTATCGTGCAAATTAGCATCGTAATAAGGTGGTTTGCAGTCATACATCTGGGCTTGCCAACCCGTAAGTGAACGCGCCATTTCTACTATATCCACCTGTGTATAACCATTACTTTCGCCCATTGTAAAGAGTTCCATCAACTCACGTGCATAGTTTTCATTTGGCTCGGAAGCAATATTGAGGTTGCCATTTAAATACACCAACATAGCAGAATTACGCCCCATCTCACGGGTTAAAACCCTAAAATTGCTAAATGCACTATCATGGATGAGCTCAAAATAATCCCATAGATAATTATTGCAATCATATACTTCTAGTTCCGTAACAAAATGATTGTGCCAAAATAAGGCCATTTTGGAACGAATACCCTCATCGAGCATTTCTCCTAACCACCTTCGGGACAATTCAGCCCGATGTACAAATCTCAAATCAGGATCAGCCGCATAATCATCACTGGTAAATGCTGCCCAATACGGAGGATCTGGAAGACCCAAATTGGCTGCATTATCCAACAATTGGTCAATCAAATCGGATGGGTTCATTGCAAGCCCTGCTTGGATTTGTGCCAATGACGCACCAAAACCAATCCGCCGATATAGATGCTCTACTCGACTTGTGTCCCAAGGCTTTTCGGCAGATGGGATATAAGGTTGTAATGGGTCGTTGACAGGCTGTATGCTCCCCGCAACTGCGTGTTTTTGTTGAGTATGGACAACTACAGGCATATACGATCAATGATTTTAAATTTTGAGATGCAAGATTACCCAAAATCTTAAACATAAAATACTATTATTTGAAAAAATAATAAAAAATAGCAGATTGATAAATTTGATACCAGAAATAACCTAACATTCATGGTTAAGAATTACCTTTCGCACCAAATTTTAATGTCATGCGTCTATTTACTTGTATCATCTACTTGCTATTTTCGTCTTTGGCTTCGCTGAGGGCTCAAAACGTACTTTTGTCGGAAGACTTTAACGCTTGTGGCTTACCTCCTGGCTGGAATGTCAATATTCTGGGCAATCAAAACGCAATTTGGTACGTAGGGATTATGGAAAACAATGACGCATTAGGGCAGTCCATTGATAGTACCTGCTGTCTTATTATTGACGATGATGCTACGGGGGATAACACACCTGCTTTTTCACTTGATGTTGTGAGTCCGGCTTTTAACGCGGGTCAAAATCCAACTGTTTTATTAGAGATGGATCTTCATTACCGCGATTGGAACGAGGCGCAAGAGTTTTTTGAAATATTCATCACCGATGGCATAACTGAGCAAAAACTAGCACGTTTTGACGAATTTAGAACAAATGGTGACAACCTGAAGGATCATTTTGCGTTAAAAATTGACTTAGCATTGTACACCTCTTCTCCTAATGCGAGGCTTGTTTTCAGGTATAATGATGGCGGTGGTTTTGCTTGGTGGGTAGCCATTGATAATATTAAAGTGACTGGATTTGGGGCTGGTACTAATGTTATCAAAGAGACATTTAATACCTGTGGGAAACCCGGAAATTGGAGTACAGAAGTACTGACTGGTGTAAATGACTGGCAATTTGGCCTTATCACGGAGGGGGGCGCTTTGGGCAATGGTAATTCTATGGATGGTACTTGCTTTGCTTTTTTTGACGACGATTTGTTGGGAAAAGATACGCCATTTTCTACGATTAGATTGATTTCACCTTGGTTAGACGGTACGTCGTATGGTCGATTTGAACTTAATGCTGATCTTATCCTTCGTTACTATAAAGAAAAAATAGCCGTTATTGTCCAGCACAGTGATGGCACCGAATATGTAGTTCGTGAATCCAATGGCGATGTAGGAGGGCCGTTTTTCCCTAATTACGAACATGTTGCACTAGATTTGTCGTCGTATAGAGCACCTCAAATGAGGGTAATTTTTCAATACGACGACGGTAAAGATTGGGGTTGGTGGGTTGGGATTGATAATGTAAAAGTCACAGGATATGGACTTGCGAATGATATTTGTACCAATGCAGTTCCACTCCTAACCAATGATAGTTGTAGGGTTGGCGAAAATATAACAGCCTTATTTGATGGGCCTCAACCATCTTGTGGCGACAATAAAAGCAGCACTGGGCTTTGGTATAAATGGCAAGCCGATTTTACAGGAGCAGCGGTATTATACACTTGGAGTGAATATAATTGTTTAGTGGAAATATTCACGGGTAATTGTGACAGTCCGCAAGTAATGGTTTGCAATAACCGCGATGAGCATGGCTTTTATGGCGAAATTACTTATTTCAATGCAGTTGCAGGCACGAATTACCTGATGCGCGTTAGTAATTTGGAGAAAGGATTTGGCAAAACAAAAGGATATTTTTGCGTTATTTTGCAACCGATTAACGCTATTCCTGCTGCACCACCTAATGATCTTTGCAATAATGCAATCCCATTAACTGTGAATGGTAATTGTGTGGCTAGTTATAATTACAATGCAACCATTACAACTCCAATTCCATCGCTAAACGAACGTGCTAGGGCCGATATTTGGTATAAATTTGTGGCACCAAGCGTGCCATCGGGAGAAGTACTGGAATTAGAGAGTAATGCCAATTTTTCTGATATTATTACCTTGTATGCTGGCAATTGTAGCAATTTGCAAGAAATGGCTAGCGATCATTTAGGATCAAAATTGCTCTTGCCAACACTTACGGCTGGACAAACCTATTTCGTGCAAATAGCAGGTAATTTTGCCACAATAGAAGGCAATTTATGCGCACAACTCATCCAAAAATCGAAAAATGCACCCGCAAATGATAATTGCAATACAAGTACTTTGATCAATCTTGGAGGTAATTGTATCAATGGGAACAATACTTTCGCCTCGGCTTCTAGTGTAAAACCGTCGTGCATTGTAGATGCAGACCACGATGTTTGGTATAAATTTATTGCACCAGCATCGGGTTCGGTTCATATCAGTATTGATGCCAGTTTTCAATGCGTATTAGGCGTTTGGAAAGGCAGTTGCGGGAATTTGGAGGAAATTGCTTGCAAGAACAACCCTAAAAAATGCGATGGCTATTTTACTGTCGGCGCAATGACTCCTGGCAGCACGTATTTTTTACAATTGGCCGCTCAGGTTGGTCTTACCAATATCAATACAGGTGATTTTTGTATTAAAATACTGGATGGTAGTCAACAGGTTGATTATCTGCCATTAACATTTCAGGTAACAGAGATCTGCAAAGGTGTGGACGTAGCCGTAATCCAAGTTGCCACTGGTGGCGGGCAGTTGCCTTACACCTTTTTGGGTAACGAAAATGGTCAATTTATTGTGAGTGGTGCGCCATATCTGGTAGTGGTTCAAGATGCCAATGGTTGTGAAAAATCAGTGAGTGGCATCATAAAAAACTGTGTTTCCGCTACGAATTGTGATTTATCGGCGGTATTAAATGGCACAAATCCTACTTGTAATAATGCGCCTGATGGGATACTCTCTCCCATTGTAATGGGCGGTAACGGCAATTATACCTATTTGTGGTCGAATGGAGCCACCACAATGAATGCAACAGGTCTCGTTGGTGGCACTTATACCTTGACGATCTCAGACCTATTAAGTTGCTCTACGGTACTATCGAATACACTGATTAGTCCAGCAGTTATTGGTGTATTACCCACAGGTATTACACCGCCCTCTATTGGTCAAAATAATGGTTCTATTTATATTGATGTGAACGGTGGTAATGGCCAGTATAGTTATATATGGACGCGCAACGGTGCTTTTTTCGTCGCTTCTGAAGATCTGACCAATGCGCCTGCTGGTACTTATCAATTAATAGTGACAGATGGCAATGGTTGCAAGGGTGTATTTGATTATACATTATCCGAGATGGTAGCTACGGCGGGTCTTGTTCAGCGCGCCTTCGCCGAAGTATATCCTAATCCAGCAAAAGAATTTACCATTTTATCAATTGCGCTGTCAACGCCACAACAATTGGTCATTACCATTGTAGATGCCAGCGGTAAAGCACTCAAAACCTGGACAGTAGATCAAGCATCAGAAACAAAACTCCGGCTAGACCTAAAAGATTTGCCTGCTGCAATGTATCAACTCCGCATATTATCAGAAAAAGAAACAATGCTAAAACCGTTGTCGATCATAAGATAGTGTACTTACCATAGTCGCATCGCATTGCTCAACATCAGCAATCCCATTTTATTCAATTGTTCCCAAGTAAAACCACACGGGCCACAATTGTAATACGACATTACATTGCCAATATCAGGATTGTAGTATTCACCATTGGCATCGGTTTTTTCGGAGATAAATTTACAGTCTAGGACATAATCATCTTTGGGCTCTCCGGGAACATACGGATCTGCTGGGGTATCACAAATGCCATCGCCCTCAGTAAGGCAATTACTGCCGTCCACAAGTTCTGTTCCATTGCCTTCAAAAGTATGTTTTAGTCCACAATAATGACCCATTTCGTGTGCAAAAACACTAGTCGTAATACCTTCTGATTTTTTAATAAATATACCTGTTTTGTCCACTCCAATCACACCAAACGCAAAGCCTGCTTCTGTAAAATTAAGTTCATTTAAAAAGTAAAAATTGATGCGATTTTGTACATTGTACTTGGTTACAATTACATCACGTTCGGTAGGAGTGTCCAAGGTATCATGCTCAAAATTGGGGTGGTAACGAAACTCACATACTTCAAATGAAACGCCTAAAGGACTAAAAAATACATTCATTCCAGATACCGCATTATTGATCC
>JAAFHO010000207.1 GCA_013297575.1 Chitinophagales bacterium | reverse complement strand
AAAAAAGTGTTTTTCTCTTGGGCGTGTAGGTGGTGGTTGGCTAGTAAGATTACTAAGAAAAGAAAGAGATAGGTGCGCATATTGTTTTTATTTTGTGATTGTTGTTGAGAAAACGCAAAAATACATGTTTTAATTATATAAGTATTAGTCCGTTTTAACCTTCTCTAATATCGACAAAGGTAGGCAAATATTAATTGCGTTGATTAGAAGAAATAAAATTTATGTAATTTATTGAAAATCAATTTTTTGTGTGTTTTTAGGTGGAAATTGGGTACAAGTTTGCCCAAATAAGAGATTTTCGCTAAATGTAGAAACAGATGGGATGCCTTTTTTAAAAAGGCTGCTTAATCTTATTTGGGTATCAACTTTAGAGAGGAAGCCCAGTGATTTCTTTTTGGATTTTTGCTACTATATCTTCCAGTTTATTGAAACCGCCATAACTTTCCCATTTCCCTGCTGCAAGAAATTCATTTGCCACAAAAAGAAACTTGTTCAATTCTTTCCATTTGTGAATATTCTTTAAGTTGAAGCAATGGTAATTGAATTCATACAATTGTTCTGCTTCATTAGAAGTGAGCAATCCAAAGGAAACCATATTTTGAACTGGAACAATCCTTTCGCCTTCAATCATACACCTTTGCTCAAGCGGGGAGCCTTGCTTATTATATAAATGAATATTTTTAACTAATTTATCTTTCAGTGCATGATTATTTAGACATTCTATATGAATTCCCGCGTCACTAAACATGAATAGTTCATCCTTTAGATTGCCGATGAATGGAGGTGTCAAAATGACATCATCACTGCTAAGCACAAGATTACAAATCGGACATGTGCTAAGTCCTTCTATTATAATTGCCATATTAATTAGGTCTTGCTATTATCTGCTTATCATAAAACCAATCCTCCGGCGCATCTCTCGCCCTCACCATATTCATCTCGCTCGCCATTTGGCCTCGGAGTTGCGAAAGAAATCCGGTTAAGTCCATACCCACATACCTTAGTTAGCAATGCTAGAGAACATAGAAGACGAGGCTGGCCGGTCGAGCGTAGAGTTTAAGAAATAGTCCTTCTCCGCTTTTTATGACTCTAGCCCCCATCCGGATCCACAAAGAAAGCAGGATTATTCGACATAGCCAAATACGGCGACCAGTGCTGCCCATACGGGTCGGTGGCGTGCCAGCGGCCTAGGTGTTGGTCGTACATGCGCAGGGCAAAACCGTACATTTTTACTGCGCCCTCGTACTCCTGGCCTTGGTAGCCCCGACAAAAATACCTTTTTTACCAAAAGCAGAACCCCGCCTGCTGCCGTGGTGTGGCAGCAGACGGGGTTTCTGTTTTGCGATAGAGGCTGCCTAGCCTGTACAACCCTAGAGTCCTAATTTCTTTTTTAGAAAATCTTCTTCTATTTCCAAAAAAATATCTTGCAAATCTCCTGTAATTACTTCTTCCCCTGCCATGAGTGTAAGTTCTACTTGTTCTTCATTTAAGTAATCTTTACCAACGAATATACCCAATACAAGAGAAATTGTATCAACTTGTATCGTTCGAATAAATTCGATGAAATGTGCTTTCTGTTCAGGTTCAAGTGAATTGTACCATTGTGCAATAAGTTGCCAGCCTGGCGGATATTCTGGTGTAAAATCATTTAGTTCTTGTTCATAGTACTTTGTGAGAGTGCCAATTACATTCTCTCTAAGAGCAAGGATAAAATCATTAGAATTCATATGTTATTTATTTTTTTTCTCGAAGGCTCGAGGATATCTAGTCTTATTTTCGTGGATTAACTTTTCTAATGAACTCCTAGGGATTCCCTCATCGCCATAAACACGTCTGAGTTCTCTGATGTCCCTTGCCAAAAGATCTCTTGCGTTTTTAATCCCTTCTGTACTTCTTGATACAATTTGCTTTCCTTCGAGAAGTGAACGTTTTTTGATGGTGTGCCCCACTTTTAGCACCAATATGGAGGGAGCTGTGTACCAATCATAGTTGTCAGCCTTAGCAAAGTCTTTCATCAATGCTCCTTGTCCAACATGGTGTGCATCTAAGCCTGTTTCTACGCCCTTCAACTTATTATAATGCCCCACCTCCCATATCCTGCTTTTCCGAAACTGAAACTGAGCACTGGTAGGCTCATACCAGCAAACATACTCCCCATCATGCTGAGGGTAGATCCCGGTGGGCTGTTCTTGAAATAACCTTCGTATTCCCAGCCATCTACTTGTACCCCATCTACAAAATATGTAACGCTATTCCTATTACATCAGCCATCCTAGCCCCCATCCGGATTCACAAAGGAAACAGGATTATTCGACAAAGCCAAATATGGCGACCAGTGCTGCTCATACGGGTCGGTGGCGTGCCAGCGGCCTAGGCGTTGGTCGTACATACAGCGGCAAATTATTTACTATTTGTATAAAACCATAAATCTTCCATTGTGAATGTGCTATAACTACCTCCATCCGTAGCATTAACAAACAGACCGATAATTGAAATTATTTCGTCGCTTTCAATCTTAAAGAGATCGCTACTCAAAGACTCCACTTCGATGAAATGAATCTCGCCAACATCTTTAAGCATACTTCCTATTTGAGAAATAACCCTCTGCTCAATGGCAATTAGTGGGTATTTTTCCCAAATATAACCTACTACCTCATCATTGATTATAATTGACGCCCAAGTCTCTTCGCCTTCCCAAAAAGAGCAATTAATATTGTTACTTCTCAATATTTCAAGCGATATATGAAATAACGAAAACCTCCAATTTGTATTACTTCCAATAATTGCTCTGAATTTTTCTGTTAAATCTTTCATCTTATTGTCTCTGGTGAACTATAAATAAATCCATTTGAATTTCTGTAGATATTAATGACATTTCTCGGATCAAAATACACTTATTTATTTTATGTCTATACCTATTTTTATATAATCATTAGGTAACTTGTCGAAATAAAGTGAAAAGAAAAATTGGGGAGAATCCATTGTTTCAATTATCATATTTGACTCCGACAAATTGACGCCTTCAAAATATGAATAAGGCTGAAAAAAAGTAACTTCAGCCCCATTCCAACTTAGTAATCCATGCCATGAGTTATATGGATCATTTTTTACAATTATGTATTTATCTGGCGTTTTGCCTTTTTCAACCTTCCCGTAGTAAAATACTGTGTAGTCTCTTCCAAGAACATCTTTATATCTATATTGTGTAATGCAAAAAATAGAACCAGGGCTATATATTATTCTAGGCTTATTTTGGCATCCCCAAAATAACAATAACACCAAAAGAATCTTGAATCTTTTCATTTTTAGTTAAATTATATACCCTTATCTATACAAATTAGTAAGATATGGATGTAGTTTATAGTACTTTCTTCCAGCTAGAATAGCAAGATAAGTTCCTTTGTTCTCACCGTAAAAGAGTGGTTTTAGTGGCGAATAGCTGGATGGTAGTTATTGCATAGGTTGGCTTGTTGTAGCCCAAGCCAACATTGTCCTCGCGTTATAGTATCCTGCCTGTTCGGGCATTTCCTTCTTGCGTAGCGCCATTGTTGCTACCGTTAATTAGCCAATGTCTCCCTGTTGTGTGTACTCTTTGTACTTTAAAGAGGGAAAGTTTAGTTGCGACCAAAGTATCTTTTCAATACTATAATCCATGGAGATTTTTTTTTGAAATACCACGAATAGCATCATAATCAATATCTTTAATATCATATGTTTTGGATTCTGGAGAAAGCCTTTTCTCCAACTCCTCTTCAAATATGTGTTCTTTGTTTTTTTGGTATTTAAATTTTTTATCTATGCTCATCTTGAAATTATTACTCTTTACATGGCTTATGAAAGCCAAATCTAGGCTCATGTATGGATACTTTTTCAAATAGTATACAATGTAAGAAGGCCATACCCAAATACCATCGGTGTAATACCCAATCGGATCAATTTTTTGATTTGTTTTAAAATCAACAAAATACCCCATTAGACCTAAAACCAATTCTCCACCACTCAGATAAGTTATGATTTTTTTAATATCCTTATCTATCTCAAGGGGGTTATTTATTAATTCGTCAAGGGCTACGGCTTCTGCAATTGGGTTGTGCTCTTTTATGAATCCTAATAAAATCATGTTGATTAATTATTTTATAGTTGTGTTGAAATAAGTTTTGAATATTCCTCCATCACGAATTAAATAAGTGCCTCCTGGTTGAACAGATATAAGATTTGTCGGTACTGTCACGGGGGAGCGTAAATACCTTGATAACTGATAAGCAGCACCATCTCGTAATATTCCAGTATGACATGAAATCAAATCTTTTAGCGTCCCTCGCTGAAATGGCAGCGGACGGGGTTTCTACTTTAAAGTAGTGTACCTATGCTTGCAGGCGCAGCCTGTACGGAAGAGCCGCACGAGGCAAACCTAAAGGCTACTTATCTATTGTTCCAAATTTCATTAAATTCCTCTTCTGTGATAAAAGAAGATCTTTCATCTAAAGTTAAATCCGAGAAGTCTTGATCATACAGCATTGAATCTCCGTCAAAAGGGCTATCCTCCGACATAAATCGCTTAAAAGCAGTAGTTAACTCAATCTGCCTAATTGCATCTTCTCCTCGGAAATGCACAAAAACATACATGTCTTCATCAGCATAATATGATTTAAGAAATATTTCTTCCATAATTACTTAAAACTTGAAATTCCATGATTAATAATTCTTCCCTTTAAAGATAGGGGACCAAGCCGGAACAAGAAAATTGTGGGGTTTCTTTTTTATCACATCTAAACCATCTAAACTAACATCGATAAAATATTCAATTTTCTTTCCATTATACTTGTGACCATATAGTATTCTCAAGGGTTTCGCCCACGAAATCAGTAAAATATTGCCCTGCACCGTCCCAAAAAAACAGTGCAAAATGCGCGCTACCCGCCCCAACTATCGTTGCACCACAAACCGCCGCACAGCACCATGCCTGCCATCGCTTACCCGCAACGCATACGCACCTGCGGGCAAGTTACCATACTGTATATCCTGTACTAGATTGCCCGTACTGAAATCCGAGCGGTCGCGCCGAATGAGTTGCCCCAAACTATTGTACAGTTCGAGGAATAAATAATCGGTTGGTATTCCAGTTATTTGGAGCGTGAAATGACCATCGTTTGGATTGGGCGATAGACTCATTGTATGACCCGCCCATTCATTTGCTTCGCCAATTCCTACGGTCAAAGTAACCGTGGATAAATATGTTGTAGTACCGCATTCATTTTTGGCCTCCAACGATACTTGGTAAGTGGAGGCTACTGGATAATTATGCGTTGGATTGGGCAATGTACTGGTTGTTCCGTCACCAAAATCCCACAAATAACTGGTCGCATTTTGGGACGTATTGCTGAACGTGGCCATCAATTCATCCGTTTGTACGGTAAACGAAGTGGTAGGCACATCATTAACGGCGATGTGATCGGAAGAAGTGAGCACTGCTGTATCTCCAAATATACTTGTTGCTTTTAGTACCACATTAAATATGCCCATGTTCTCGTAAAACACCGTGGGGCTTTGCTCCGTAGATGTACTTGGCATGCCGCCGGGGAATTCCCAAAAAAGATTAACCGCATTCGGTGAAGATTGGTTTTGGAAACTGACGACTAGCGGTACGCAACCGCTCGTATTGAGTGCTGTAAATCCAAGAAAAAAAGGTGTGCTAATCGTTATTGTTGTCGTTGTTGTTGTGCTGCCACAACCATTGGTCGATATAAGTGTGACGGTATAAATACCATCGTTGGCATAATCGTGTATCGGGTTTGCATCGGTGCTGCTGGTGCTGCCATCGCCAAAATCCCATAGATAACTCAGGGCATTGGAACTGGTATTCGTAAATTCGGCGCGAAGACCATCAATTACCTGCGAGAAAGCCGCTACGGGGACTGTCGAGACCGTAACTAGGTCGTTTTGCACCAATATATCACTACCTGTACTATTGCTGACATTAAGTGAAACCGGATACGTTCCTGCATCGGGATAGATTACAGTCGGGTTAGGTTCGTTGGAAAATGCTGGCTGGCCACCCGGAAATTCCCAAGCAAAACTAGTCGCATTAGGGGAGGCCGTTTGGGTAAATACAACGGTATGCGGCGCGCAACCTGCCGTATTGGAAGCCGTAAATCCGGCGGTGGGCGGTGTGGCAATCAGTACATTTTGATTCAATTGCTGCATCCCACAACTGTTCGTAGATGCGAGAGTTATATTGAAAACACCATCGCTGGCATAAGTATGGGTTGGTGACTCCACGGTGCTGGTGCTGCCATCGCCAAAATCCCATAGATAAGATGTGCCGTTTTGGGTGGTATTGGTGGCCGTAACCAATGCGCCATTCACTGTGAGGTCAAAATCTGTGATTGGAACGGTTTGAGCCACGATAAAATCGGTTTGTGTTTTTACCGAATTGCCTATACTATTGCTTGCCGTCAGTGTGGCCGAGTAAGTACCAGAGGTTTGGTAAATAACCACTGGATTCTGTTGATTGGAAGTAGCAGGTGTTCCGCCCGGAAATTCCCATGCCCATCCCGTGGTATTGCCCGAGGCATTATTGTTGTATTGCACCGTAAAGGGCGTACAACCCGTATTGACATTTGCCGAAAAACCCGCTATTGGCGATGTAGTAATGACCACGGTTCGAGTGGCCGTAGTAGTACCGCAATTATTGGTGGCCGTTAAAACCACAGCGTAATTGCCGTCCACGGCGTACATGTGCACGGGCGAAACCATAGTGCTGGTATTGCCATCGCCAAAATTCCAAAGATAGGTTGTCGCATTCGTGGTTTGATTGTTAAAAGTAGCCGAAAAATCGTTGGAATTGGCCGTAAAACCTACTGTTGGTACATCATCAACGACAACTAGGCTAGTTTGCGTTTGGGTATCGCTGCCTGCACTATTGGATACGGTAAGTATGGCCGAATAGGTTCCAGATGAGGTATATACAATGGTTGGATTGGCTATCGTGGAACTGGCGGGTGTGCCACCAGGGAATTGCCAATTGAAGGTTGTAGCGTTGGTAGAAGAGGCATTAGAATAACTCACTGACAACGGCGCGCAACCTTGCGTATTATTTGCAGCCGTAAATCCAGCGGTAGGCGGGGTTACGATGGTGAGTGTTTGTGTACTGGTGCTGTTTCCGCAAGCATTGGTGGCTGTTAAGGTTATCGTATAAATACCATCAGTAGCGAAAGTATGCGTTGGATTGGGCTGGTCACTGGTAGCACCATCACCGAAGTCCCAAACAAAACCCACTGCATTGGTAGTAGTTGTATTGGAAAAATTGGCGATTGCATTGGTGCTGGCAGCCGTAAATCCTGCAACGGGCGGCAGTCCTACTGCAATTTGCTGCACAACGGTGTCCAAGCCAAGGTTGTTGGAAACAATCAAGCGTGGTGTGGCATTGCCGGCAGCGGTATATTGAACGGTATGCGGGCCAGGGCCTGTGGCGGTAGCGGGTTGTGCGCCTTGTCCGAATGTCCACGAATAAGTATCATTGGCACCAGGGCTTGGATTTGCCTGAAAAACGGTAGAAAAACCAGCACAAATACTAGGATTTGCTGTGAAATTCGCCACCGGACGGGTATAATTTTTAAGTTTAATATTGTCTAAAAAAGTACTATTCCCAAAACCGTTTACTGCATTAAAGCGGATAATGACCTTTTGACCGACGTAACTTTCGAGCGAAAGCGCAATTTTATTCCATTGGCCTGCCCAAGTTGGATAATATTCGGTGGTTGTCACAGTATCTGCCAGTTCGGGATCGCTTTTTGCCCAAATAATGTCGGGTGTACCTGTTGGATTGCAATTGGGGAAAACCTCCACCCTTAATTGATCCACATAAGTACTATCATACGATGCGTGGGTATAATCAAACTCCAACGTGGGTACTTCAAAATTGGACAAATCAATCGGAATCAAAGTCAAATAATCTTCTTGCCCTCTATCATTATACGAAAAATGATCGACCCACATTGCCTGTGTATTTTGACCATCGCTTCCCTTCACGAAGTTGCTGAACCTCGACCACGTATAGGAGGAGTCGGGATTAACAATACGCCAACCAAAAGGTAATGCGTTTGTATTTTCAAATCCTTCGGTAAAAGGCATATCAGACGCTTCAGTAACCAATTCATAAGAGCGGGTAAGTGAATTATTTGAAAGCAACAATTCGCCATTAATACCTGAAATATTAACTTTTAGGTCAAATTGGCCATTTTGATCCAAGACCAAAGGCGTATTAAAGGTAAAAGTCAATATTTGTCCGGGCTGTATGATCGGTAAGGCATTTTGGACAGGCTGCTGTGTGCCAAAAGTGTAAGTGATTGAGGCATTACTCACCGCCAATTGACCATTGTTTTGTATCTTTATCGTAACAGGTTTCGAGGAACTGCCACAGGAAAAAATATTGGATTCTGCGGGCGAGAGCACGTCAATAATGGCAAGATCGTAGCCTTGAACACAGCTTTTTAACCCACCTGGCCACCTAATGGCATTGATACGTCGTCCTGTTAAACCATCTGGCTGGCTGGCTCGGATACTGAACCACATTTCCTGTAATGGATCGGCGATAGGGATACGGATAAAATCAGCACCGACGGTACTGGTCGCCTTGAGTTCCATATATTTTTGCCCCAATTGGAAAACATCGTAACGCAGCGTATTGTTTCCTGGCACTGGACTCCATGTTAACGTAACGGAGTCGGGACAT
>JAAFHO010000206.1 GCA_013297575.1 Chitinophagales bacterium | reverse complement strand
GAAAAGCAGGAGTCAAAGCGTAAGGCATAACGGAAAACAAGGTGTCATTGCGGATCATTCGAGCACCGCGATCAAAGGTAAGCAGCCCATCTCCGGTGCGATAAATCATCATTGACGCATTATCGGGAAGTACGTCAGACCAGGATTGCTCCATAACAACGTCTAAATCTTTATTAAATTCCAGTAAAACGCGATCTCTACCGTCAACTCTAAAACGCAACCCGTCAAAGAACAAACGATCATTGTACTGCACAAAATTACCGTTGTGGCTAAATCCTATATCCAACGGCCGGGTAGATACAATAGCACCCGTATTATCTATTTTGTACAGAATCGTCTTGTTTTGGGAGCCGTCGTTAATATAATAGTACAAATCATTTCCCCTCGCTAATGCGTCAAAAGTGGGAAGTGAAGCCGGTTGATTGGAAAGTCGGAAAAAAGTGGTAATGAGTTTTGAGCAAGACTGTTGTTAAAGCAGCAAATACCCAGAAAAAGCAAATAAACGTAGCGCATATTGTTTTAAATTTTAGTAAAAAAATATAGAACAAAGCACTATTAATAAAGTTGACAAGGTGGCTTTTTTTAGTAACTCTTGCTGCGTTTTAGTCAGTTCAAATTCTTTATTTGTACACAGCCCTGTGAATTTGGTTCGACCAACTTATTGGCTGCCTAGTCAAAATGAATATACTTTTTTGCCATTTTGCGTATTTCAATTCATACTACTGGACATTTTACTAAAAAAAACGTTTAACACACTTTTGAAATGGTGGAAAGTGACGTTTACGAAACTAAAAAAGTTTCGTAAACGTGACCAGATAGAAAAACCACTCAATAAGCCCCAAAATACCGCCTCAAAAACCACTCCAAAGCCAACAAAGCCGCCAAAATTGCAAAAATCCACTTCAAATTGATAATTGGATTGGTTTGCGAAGTTTGGTAAATAACGGGCTTGATCGTTGCCTTGTTTTTAATCAAATCCGCAATACCTGCTAGTCCATCCGCACTTACTGTGGCACCGCCGTATTGCTCCGATAATTGGCGGAGTGCGGCGTGGTTGGCAGTGGTTTCAAAGAACTCCAACTGGAGCGGACGCACGCTGAAGCGACCATCAAAACTCAGTTGTTGGCCGTTGAACGCCGTTGTGGAGTGATAAGTATAGTTGCCTACCGGAAGTATGCCCGCATCAAGGGTGTATGCCTTACCTTGTTTGTTGAAAGTATAGGTAAACTCGCGGCCTTGCTGGTTTTTGACCGCCATTGCCACATCGGGATCATTGGTGAGTTCGTAGTTGTCGTTGTAGAGTTCTCCACCAAATTGGACAGGCTCGTTTTCGTTAAATACCGTTTTATCAAGGGTAACCCGGAATTTGCGTTTATCTTCTTTAACGGACAAAAACTGTACGGTTTTGCCCATTATTTCGTCAAAAATATCGTGGTTTTGGTGTTGGAGGTAATCGAATAAACGCCATTTCCAAAGCCCTTCGCCTAGGAAAATACCCGTTTTTATGCCATTTGTTTCGCCCACGGCCAATAGCGGCTGATCGGTATCTACTTTACCAATGCGTTTCCGCAATACGACCTGCGCCTGTGTAGTAGCCCCAAAATTGCCGAATGGGCATTGTACAGGGTTAAACTTAGGCAATTCTTCAATGACCCGTGGCGCTAGGTTAAATGCAGCGAATTGTTTGGCAAAATAGCCTTGTACTTCGTCGCTTTGTACGGCATCACTTTGCGCTGAAACTAGCCCTTGTGCCTGGGAAAGTGCCGTAAAATTGGTCTGCATACCCGTGATAAACAGGCGTGGAATCCGTTTGTCATTAAGTGTACGCAGGATGCCCGTGGCCTCATTGGTACGTGAGGGAAGACTATGCAGTACGACAAAATCGTATTTGCCTACATCCAAACCGGGATCATTTGCATTGGCAATACTCACGGCATAGTTTTTGTTCATTTCCAACATTTGGCGCAGCGCGCTAATATCGGGGTGCGCACCATTGGCCAAAAGGAGTATTTTTTGTCGCGCATCCAGTACATCAATAAAAATTTCCTTGGTATTATTGACAGTGGTGGCTTCTCCGGGTATTTTTACCAAAGAGATCACATATTGCGCTACGCCGGGTGTTTTTGCTTCTAATTCTACGGTTTTAGTCACAAAAAAGTCTTTTCCCGTTACATTTACTGGAATGGTTTGGATGGATGTAATATTATCGCCGTCTCGTTTGCCAATGTTCAAAACGGTTTGTGCGCCGCTGCAATTATTGGCGGCCACGTCGATTTGCATCGTAAATTTATCACCCAAATACACGATATTATTGTGAAAAACGCGCTTCAAAATCAAGTCTTTCTTCGGTGTTGTATCACCCAATGCCACGGTATAAACCGGTGCTGCAATGGGTACGCCCGAATAGGAAGGGCTACTGCCTTCGTTGTAAATACCATCGGATGAAAGCACGATAGCACCCAAGTTTTGTGCACCATAGCGGTCATAAACATCGCGGAGTGCCTCGGAAATATTGGATACCTTGTCTTTAAATTCAAAATTAACGCCGTCGCGTACTTCATCGCCAAAAGACAGTTCATGTACTTCATATTGCTCACTTAACGCATCGCGGAGCGATTGCCAGTTTTGTTTATACTGGTTGAGCGATTCGCCTTCCAAGGCCGTACCGATACTTTCGGACTGATCCTGGAGCATGGCGATCACTGGTTTTTTAATTTCAGTAATATTCTTTTTGAGCAATGGCGATAATAATAATGCGCTCAACAGCGTGATTACCAGCCAACGCAGGAAAAATAGTGTCCTGCGCAACCATACTGACTGCTCTTTAAAAGTAGTGTCACGATAATATAATAAGGCAGCATAGCCCAGCCCGAGCAGCGCACAAAACACAAAAAACCACGTCGGGTATTGAAAAGATAATTCAGGCATTAGCGAGTATCTGAGGATATGGGTATTTAATTTTGATAGAAAAGAGGTCGGAGCAAAAAGTTATCCACCCCAAAATGACAACTTTAAGTTCCAAAGAGACGCAAAGTTGCGGAAAAAATTGCGATTATTTACCGTATTACTGCAAAAAACAATAATTGAAGTACCAACAAAACCGGAGCGGCGGTATTTCTAAGTCCGGCGCTCATGGTTTTGGTGTAAGATATGGATATAACTAAGGAAACAAAGAACCAACCTACATAGTTTTCAAAAGGCGGCAAACCTGTACTCCAAGACCAGTAACCAAGCGAAATAGCACCCGGCTCTACTAAATAATCGAATGCAGTACAGCAAATTGCCGCTAGTGCTGCACCCCAAAAAGGGGTAGCCCGAGCAGGTAAAAAACGCCAAACGACTTCATTGATTAAGTAAGTAACCAAAAGCCAATTGATACCAATGATAGGTGGTGTGGACCATATTTTTGGGCCAAGTACGCCCGAATAACTATAGTCACCAAAGATCAAACCAGTATTAATGCCAATCACTTCGGCACCATAACCGATCAAAAATGCCCCAATCGCCCATGCACGCGTACGTGCGGTGTGCAAGGGTTGCCACCACAGCAAGACTGCCGTAGAAAGGAGCAGCGTAAACGGGGTCATGGAAATAAACCAATCGCGCCATGCAGTTTGCATACCGATTAACCCCGAAACATATACTAAGATGGTGAAATAAAGCGCAAACTGCTGCGCTGTAATCGAACGCCAAATCATGGAGCCAAAAGAACAACGATAAAGTAATCGGCCAACAAAATCATTATATCGCTAAATACCACAGCGCGGGTACTCGCTTGGCCAAGTTCGATACTGCCACCTTTTACGTAATAACCTTGATAACAAGATACGGAGGTAAGAATATAAGCAAAAACAAAGGCTTTTACATACATCATGGTCACATTGCGCTCAGTAAAGAACGAACGAAGACCGCGCATATATTCGTCATCGGTCAAATGCCCAAAAGGCACAGTAGCCAAATAACCACCCACTATCGCCACAAAAGCAGATAGCGTAACCAACAAAGGAATCGTAAATAGTGATCCTATTATTTTAGGTGTAATGAGATAATTGGCCGTATTAACCCCCATTACTTCCATGGCATCAATATGCTCCTTTTGGCGCATACCGCCTATTTCAGCAGCCATATTAGCACCTACTTTACCCGCTAATACTAAACAAGTAAACGTAGGAGACAATTCGATAATCGCCAAATCACGAACAATATAACCGATATAGTACTTCGGAATCAATTGTCCATCCAACTGATAGGCGAACTGAAGCGCCGAAACTGCACCGATAAAAATGGAGATCAAGCAAACGATAATCAATGACCCCACCCCAATATCGTTCATTTGTCGGGCTGTCTCTTTCCAGTACATTGACATTTTTTCGGGCTTGCTAAATGCCTGCCCCATTAAAGTAACATACCGCCCTAAATGATAGATATAATTGTATTTTTCCATTTCGGGCGTAAAGATAGCGGTTAAGAACGATAATACAATAAGTTATTACTTTTGGCTGATTCCTTTCCGCCCGCCCTGCCTATCTTTTTGTTTAAATAGATCTACTATTCGCACAAAAAGATACTTGCCCGGGCAAAAATTAACCTACCCAAAAGTAATAACTTATTGTATTATCGTTCTTTATGATTGACGTTTGCTTGAATTTGTCCGTTATTTCTTTTTGAGTGCATGTTTGAGTACCTCGTCCATTTTGGTTACATAATGGAACGTTAGTCCTTTTATGTATTCTGGCTCAATATCTTCAATATGTTTACGGTTACTTGCGCAGAGTAAAATTTCTTTTAATCCAGCGCGTTTGGCGGCCAATATTTTTTCCTTGATACCACCTACGGGGAGTACTTTTCCACGTAGGGTAATCTCTCCTGTCATGGCGAGGTATGGTTTTACCGGAATTTTGGTAAAGGCCGAAGTTATCGCTGTAAGCATGGTAACACCGGCAGATGGGCCGTCTTTCGGGATAGCACCTTCGGGGATATGGATATGAATATCTGTTTTTTCGATGATTTCCTGATCCACCCCAAGTTCCTCCGCGTGGGCTTTGATGTAGGAAAGTGCTGTAAACGCACTTTCTTTCATTACTTCGCCCAAATTGCCTGTGAGTTGCAGTTTCCCATTACCTTTACTGAGGCTGACCTCAATAAATAGTATTTCGCCGCCTACGCTTGTCCAAGCCAAACCTACGGCTACACCTGGTGCTTGTTGCTCTGTATAAGTATCACTTTCGTGTTTGGTTGGGCCAAGTATCTTGCGCAAATCCTCTGGTTTGATGGTGGTATCAAACGCTTCTTCCATCGCAATGTTTTTGGCTGCATACCGCATCACTGAACCGATTTCGCGGTTTAGGTTGCGCACACCACTTTCACCAGTATAATCATGGATAATGGCAGCAAGTGCCTTATCCGTAATTTTGAGATCGCCAGTTTTGAGGCCGTGTTCCTTGCGTTGATCGGGGATCAAATGCCGTTTGGCAATTTCCAGTTTTTCTTCCAAAGAATAACCTGCCAAGGAAATAATTTCCATCCGATCCAGCAGTGCGGGCTGGATGGTAGAGAGCGAATTGGCGGTTGCGATAAACAAGACTTTGGACAAATCGTACTCGATTTCCAGATAATTATCGTGGAAAGTAGTGTTTTGTTCTGGATCTAATACCTCCAACAAAGCAGAGGACGGATCGCCGCGGAAGTCCTTGCCTACCTTATCTATCTCATCGAGGATAAAAACAGGATTACCCGTTTTTGCTTTTTTCAACGATTTAATAATACGACCGGGCATGGCACCGATATAGGTTTTGCGATGTCCGCGGATTTCGGATTCATCGTGTAATCCACCCAATGAAACGCGGATATATTTGCGTTTTAATGCTTTTGCAATACTACTGCCCAAGGAGGTTTTACCCACACCCGGAGGCCCAACGAGGCACAAAATAGGGGCTTTGAAATCACCTTTGAGTTTGAGTACTGCCAAATGTTCCAAGATACGCTCTTTTACTTTGGTGAGGCCAAAATGGTCTTTATCCAAGACTTGTTTGACCTTTTTCAAGTCAAAATTATCTTTGGAATATTCCTCCCAAGGCAAATCGAGCAAGGTTTCCAGATAATTAACCCCGATGGCATATTCTGCAATTTGCGGATTTACACGACGGATTTTGGCCAATTCTTTATTAAAAGCATCTTGAACAGGTTTTGCCCATTTTTTCTTTTTAGCCCGTTCGGCTAGGGCGTTCATTTCGTCTTCCTGTGGGTTTTGCCCCAACTCTTCCTGAATGGTTTTGAGTTGTTGGTTGAGGAAATAATCGCGCTGTTGTTTTTCGATATCGACACGAACTTTAGACTCAATTTGGTCTTTGAGTTCGAGTAATTGCAATTCGCCATCCATGTGTTGAAGGATCATGGAAGCCTTTATTTGCAATTGATTTTCTTCGAGAATGGCCTGTTTGTCTTTTAGATCAATCCCTAAATTAGAAGAGATAAAATTGAGCAAGAAATTATCATTATTGATATTGCGCAACATTACCGCTGCTTCCGATGGGATATGGGGAGACAGTTCGATGATATGTTTTGCGGAATCGCGAATACTGCTGATTGCCGCTTTAAACATCATTTTATTCTTGAGTTTGTCGTATTCCAACACCTTTATTTCGCCCTCCATATAAGGGTCTTCGGTCACCATACGCACCAATTTGAAACGCTTGCGGCCTTGCAATATGGCGGTAGTGGATCCATCGGGCATCTTTAGTAATTTGAGGATACGCGCCACCGTGCCTATATCATGTAGGTCATTCGGGCCGGGTGCCTCAAATTTCATATCGCGTTGCGAAAGTACCCCAATAAAACGGCCATTATCATAAGCGCGCTGAACGGCTCGGATACTTTTGTCGCGGCCAATCGTAATGGGCGTTACGATACCGGGAAATAAAACAGTATTTTTTAACGGCAGGATAGGGAGCGTATCAGGGAATACCTCGTCCTGTCGGGAATCATCTTCATCTTCCAGTGAAAAGAGCGGAACATAATCCGGTTCATCATCGGAATTGATCGCCTGTGTCAATTGATCAAACATACACTTGTTCAGTTTCTATACTCAAATAAGGGTGAAAGCAATAATTACTGCAATTATGGCAGCAAAGATGCGAAACATTTGAGGAATAGCAAGGATGCAAATGTTTTGCCAAGATGATTTATTGGTAAAATACTGGCAGATAGCAGACAAAAAGGCAGAAAAGCAATGTATGGATGTTGATTTGTGACAACCAAAGTACTAAAAATGCACTTCGCCATGTTTTAGTAACAAAATTTTAACGGCTTCCCAATGTAACGCTTTGGGTAGTCTGTAGTCCAAATTGTATTGTAATTAAAGTGGGCAAATTCTTGCTCCATAAACAAAATAATTAACATGAATATTATTGCAAAATCAGGTATTTTTGCTATTATGATGCTTTTTGCATCTCTATTAAATGCTCAATCAGAAGCCGCACCTGTGAAAAAAGAGCGCGGTAGCACTCCAACAACAACCCCAACAACACAAAAAAGGCCATCTGATGAAGTAGGTGAAGAGGATAAATTATCCAAAGAACTTAACTTGAGCAAAGAACAAAAAGAGGCGTTTAAAAAAGTAAGCAAAGAGTACAAAGAGAAAATGAAAGCCGCAAAAGGAGATAAAAAAGCGGATATGAAAAAACTGCGTGATGAACGCAAAGCAGCGCAAAAAGCCCTTCTCAATGACGAACAAGCGCGCAAATTTGATGAGATTATGGCAAAACACGATGCGGACAAGAAAGCCAAAAAAGATGGCAGAATGCCCAAAAAAGACGGCAGCAAGCCCAAAAAAGAGGATAAAAAATAAAATTTAATAAGCGTTTATTGGTGCCCGGTCTTTACAAAAGATCGGGCATTTTTTTATGTTTTTTTTGAAGCCCTCGCTTCTTTTTAGATGAAGTAGTGTAAGAGAGAAGACCGTTTGTGGCTATTTTGCCGGTTTCAGAGCGTGTGCTAAAAAAGTGTGTCAAAGATAAGATTAAAATAAATAACTTTGCCCACATACTCGTTTTATACGGTAAATCAACAAGAACACTTATAAACAATGGAAGAATTAACGACAGAACAAATAAACAGCTTTATAAACTATGGGTTTGTCAAAATAGAGCATGCTTTTTCTACTGAAATTGCTGACAGCTGTCGAGCAATACTCTGGGAAGCCACTCAATGCGACCCTAACAATCCCGATAGTTGGACACAACCCGTAATTAGAATTAGTGAGTTAGGGCATGAACCCTTTAAAAAAGCAGCAAATACCGCCATCCTTCACAATGCTTTTGACCAATTAGTTGGAAAAGATAATTGGCTTCCAAGATTGACACTTGGCTCATTTCCGATACGTTTCCCAAGCAAAGAACCAGCAAATGACACAGGTTGGCATGTAGATGCCAGTTTTGCAGGCGATGATGCCAATAATTATTTTGAATGGCGCATAAATATTAACTCAAAAGCCCGTGGGTTGCTGATGCTTTTTTTGTTTTCTGACGTTTCTGAACTAGATGCACCAACTAAAATAAAGGTAGGTTCACATTTTGACGTTGCAAAAATTTTAGCACCCGAAGGCGAAAAAGGGCTTTCGTTTATGGAATTGGCTCAACGTTTAAATACAATTGCTACAAAAGAAGAAATTGTTGCAACAGGTAAGGCAGGAACAGTTTATTTGTGCCATCCGTTTATTGTTCACGCTGCACAAAATCA
>JAAFHO010000205.1 GCA_013297575.1 Chitinophagales bacterium | reverse complement strand
CTAGGCTATAAGTCCACCCCAAAAATTACGCTTTGGCTCTCCATTGGCGGTGGTGTAGGCAATGTGACCAAAAACATAGCAGCCAGTCCAGGATTATCTTTTTCCATCAGTTATCAAAATAAATAAGCCCATGCAAAGTATTGATATTGAATTAAATAACGCAGCAAATACCCGCCCAACAGACACCGAGACCAACCGTCCATTGTGGTGGATCAAACTCACCCATTATGAATATTGGCCTTGGATGTTGCTATATGCACCTATGCTATTTGTATGGTTGTGGAATGTACTCAAAACGGGTAAATGGGTTTATTTTTCAGCTGTTAATCCCACTTTTAGCGAGGGTGGTTTTTATGGAGAAAGCAAAAAGGAAATCCTCGATCTTATTCCCGATGCGTATAAACCCGTAACGGTATTGATAGACAAAAAACTGGATCCGGCCCCACAAGTCAGGTTTTTCAAATTCCCTGTCATTGCCAAACCCGATGTGGGCGAACGCGGTGATGGCGTAGCCAAAATTGAATCCATTGCCGAACTCCAACAATACCACGCCGCTGCCGATAAAGATTATATTGTACAGGAATATGTGGACTATGCTACCGAAGTGGCGCTATTGTACAGCCGTTTGCCCAATGAACTGACAGGCGTGGTTTCCTCGCTCACCATCAAAGGTTTTTTAAGCGTTACGGGCGATGGCGCTTCCACCTTAGAGGCATTGGTAGATAGAAAGTCGAGGGCGCGGTTTCAAGCCGAACGCTTACGCGAAAAATATGCTGAATTATGGTATAAAATTATCCCCAAGGGTCAAAAAATAGAATTGGAAAGTATCGGAAATCATTGCCGAGGCACACAGTTTATAAAGGCCAATCACTTGATTAACAAACAGTTGAATATCACATTCGACCATATTTCCAAACAAATTGCTGGGTTTCAGTATGGTCGTTTCGATCTTCGTGTGGCCAGTTTGGAAGATCTTATGGTGGGCAAAAATATCCGAATTGTAGAACTCAATGGCATCAGTGCCGATCCTGCGCATATCTACGATAATAGTCATGGATTGCTGCGCACTTACCGCGATTTGCTATGGCATTGGAACCGGATTGGCGATATTAGCAAGATCAACTTGAAGTTGGGAGGAGTGGCTGCCAGTCCGTCACTGATCTGGGAAAAATTCAGGACTCGGAATTTGTGATACTTTTGTGATAATTGAAAACGATATTTGCTCTATCAACACAAACACACAAAATAAATTTTATGCAAAAAATACTCATTTTTTCGTTCAGCCTCGCGCTACTTTTTTTAGCCTGCAAAAAAGATACCATCTCAAATGTAGATGAACCTAACGTTATTTCCCCTACCGATTCGGTGTTGTTGACTGGGGCATTCGTCAGTAATGCGCATACAACTACTGGCAATGTCAAATTGATCCAAGATAAATCCGGCAACAAATCACTTGTTTTTGAAAATTTCAAAACCGATGCAGGGCCCGATCTTCATATCTATCTTTCCAAAGACAAGTCTGCTTCGTCCTTTACAGATTTGACGGATAAAGTAAATAATGGCAATTACACCTTGGCTATTCCTTCTGGTACCAATACGGATAGTCAAAAATTTGTGCTCATTTGGTGTAAGCAATTCTCGGTGCTTTTTGGCAATGCGGAGTTGAAATAGTGCCGAGAGGATTTATTGTTTTAACGTTCTTTAGTTTTCGCGCATACATGGATTAGGCGGTACACAACGAAGAGCCATTAGGCTCGAACCATATTGTAGCGGCGGATTTCAATCCGCCTCAACGTTAAGCAACCATTGAGCGCCGTAGGCTCGGCTCATATTCCTCCATTTCAAATCTTCAAGGTTTATTGTTCATCATATGACATCTTGAAGATTTGAAAAAATATGTATCGAGCCTACGGCTCTCCATGACTTGTTGTGCATCTAATCAGCGGATTAAAATCCGCCGCTACATGATGATCCGAGCCTAACGGCTCTTATATCGTACCTCGGAAGATTTGAACGCGTAGCCAAGCCTAATTCTAAATTCGATCATTGAAAGGGTTTGCGAAGGGCTTTAAACTAAATATACTGTAAAATGAGTTTTGTTTTACACTTTGTTTATCAAGTATTATTCTATAAATATAACATCATCAAATACGAAAAATGAACATTTCATTAGAAGTTTTATCACAACTTAGCGCGCAAATAGCGCAATTACAACCTGAACAATACGCACAAAAACTTGAAGTGTTCAATGGTAGCAGTATTGGTGGCCATACGCGGCACGTCATCGAATTTTTTGAATGCCTCCTGAATGCACTGGAAACCCGACAAGTCAATTATGATGCCCGACAACGCGATATTATGGTGGAACAAAACAGGGATTATGCCTTGAGCATCATTGAAAGATGTAAGCAAAAGATCGGCAGTATTGAAGACAAAACCATGCGATTTACGTTAGAAGCGGAATTTGGAGCAGATCATACTTTTTCTACTCCCACCAGTTTTGAGCGGGAGGAAATCTATTTGATTGAGCACAGTATCCATCACTTTGCACTCATTAAAATTGGTATTCAAGCCCATTTCCCAGAAGTGGATATAGTACCTGGCTTTGGTATTGCGTATTCTACCATTGCACACCAAGCAAAAAAAGCAAAAAATACAGAACAAATACCTTCTTAAAACATGTGCGTCCTCACTTTTATTCCACACTCGAATGGCCAAATAACGGTTACCCACAACCGCGATGAGCATTTTCAACGGGCAGCAGCGATTGCTCCCGAATCTTACGATCTCGGTCATACCTCTGCGGTTTATCCAGTCGATCCCCAAAGTGGAGGTACTTGGTTTGCGTTGCACCGAGATTGGATTTGTTGTATGCTCAACGGCGCATTTGAAAAACACGAAAGCAAACCGCCTTATCGCGTGAGCAGAGGGACGGTAATTGGTGCTTTTTTGCAGTATTTGGATATCAATACGTTTCAGAATGCTTTTAATCCCATTGGTATGGAACCCTTTACATTTGTGGCTATTGATGTAAAAAACAATCAATTACACCAATTGATCTGGGACGAACACGTGTTCCAATACCAAAAACTGCCTTTTGATGTAGCGCATATTTGGTCGTCTTCCACTTTATACAACGCACAGGTAAAAGCAGCAAGAAAACGACTTTTGGGTCAATTGCTCACTCCGCGATCTACGCCTGCGCAAGTCATCGAATTCCACGAGCGTTTTGATTTGACCAATTTGGGGCATAGCCTTTTTGTAAATATCGATGATAAAATTCATACCGTGGCGATTACCCAAGTGACTGGCCGATATGGTGGTATGAAACTGTTGTACAAGCCGTTTTATCAGGAAGAGGCGTTGTTTATTTAAGTATCGCTTTGTGATACTTTCGAGATAATTGAAAGGTATTTTTGCTCAATAATAAAAAACGCAACTCAAATACAACAATAGAACATGAGACACCTAATTATCATCGCCTTTTTAGCCCCAATTTGGCTATTTGCGCAACCCAATTACGCCCTTTACGATTCATTGCTCCAAAAATACGTATCCAGCAATGGCGAAGTAAAGTATAAAGCATTGCAGGCCGAACGCGCTATTTTAGATTCCGTAGTGGCGCAGTTTCAAGCCGTTGCACCACAGAAAGAATGGCCTAAAAACGAGCGTTTGGCCTATTGGATCAATGCTTACAACTTATTTACGGTACAATTAATCGTCAATAATTACCCCGTGAAAAAAATCACTAATTTGGATGGCGGGAAAACTTGGGATGTAAAGCGCATTGAATTAGATGGCAAAAAATATTCGCTCAACCAAATTGAAAACGAAATACTCCGACCGCAATTCAAGGATGCGCGGATCCATTTTGCGATCAATTGTGCAGCAGAATCGTGTCCTCCATTGCACAATCGCGCATTTACAGCCGAAAACGTACAATCTTTGCTGGACAAGCGAACCCGGAAATTTATCCGCTCATCGGCCAATACCTTGACTGAAAGCAATATTAAAATTTCAAAAATTTTCGATTGGTATTCCTCTGATTTTGGGGATATTGTGACGTTTTTGAACAAATACGCATCCGTTAAAATCAAAACCGATGCAAAAGTCGAATATAAAGATTACATTTGGAACATTAACGAATAACCACCGCTTCACACTATGCGCATCGTCATTATTGGCAACGGTATTGCTGGCACCAACGCAGCCCGGCATATCCGAAAAAACTCGGAACACGAGATCATTATGGTCTCGGAAGAAACTCTCCGGCCATTCTCTCGCACGGCCCTCATGTATGTGTATATGGGGCATGTAAAACAGGAGAATACGGAAATGTACGAAGATTGGTTTTGGGAAAAAAATCGAATCAACAGGGTACAATCTAAGGTATTATCCGTTGATACTGCCGGTAAATCGCTCCAATTGAGTAACGGCAATACCTTAACTTATGATGCCTTGGTAATTGCCACAGGTTCCAAATCCAATAAATTTGGTTGGCCCGGACAAGATGCTAAAGGCGTACAGGGTTTGTACCATTTACAAGACTTAGAAGGTATGGAACGCTATAGCCCTGGATTACAACACGCAGTGATTGTAGGAGGTGGCTTGATTGGCATCGAAATGGCCGAAATGTTCCACTCCCGCCATATTCCGGTGACTTTTTTGGTGCGTGAAAAGAGTTTTTGGGATCTTGTACTGCCCGCAGAAGAAAGTGCCATGATCAATCGGCACATCCATGAACACGGTATTGATCTGCGTTTGGAAACCGAACTCAAGGAAATTCAAACCGATGCAGATGGCCGAGCCAATGCTGTAATTACGAATAAAGACGAAAAAATAGCCTGCGGTTTTGTGGGGCTTACCGTGGGCGTTAGTCCTAATATCGATTTTTTGAAAGACAGCGGTATCGAAATACAACGTGGCGTATTGGTAGATGAGCATTTGCGCACTTCTGTACCCGATGTTTATGCTATTGGTGATTGTGCGCAGTTGCGCCAACCGCAGCCCGGTCGTCGCCCGATTGAGGCCATTTGGTACACAGGCAGGATGATGGGGCAAACGGTAGCACGTACAATATGCGGGCAAACCACCGAATATATTCCGAGGTTGTGGTTCAATTCCGCTAAGTTTTTAGACATCGAATACCAAGTGTATGGCGATATACCCGGGCGAACACCAGAAGGCATTACCAGTCTGTATTGGGAGCATCCCAACGGCAAAAAAGCCATTCGGATCAATTACGAAACCGAAAGCAAAACCGTAACCGGATTCAACCTAATGGGTATCCGTTACCGCCACGAAGTATGTGAAAAATGGCTATTGGGTAAAACTAAATTAGAAGAGGTGCTGCAAAATTTATCCTTGGCTAATTTTGATCCCGAGTTTTTTGATGCATACGAATCTGCTTTAGTACAACAATACAACCAATTGAATAACACCAATTTAACAGTAAAATCAAAACGCAACCTTAACTTAGTCACCCGTTTTCTGCAACGCTCATGAATACTGCTACAACTGATACTTCTTTAGCCCTGGTGCAAACGCCACTGATGCGCACCTCGCAAAAACTGTCCATAGCCGTTGGTGGTATTGGGCTACTTATTATTTTATTTACTTGGGTTACTAGGCATTCATTTGCCAGCCCTGGTATTACGTTATCCGTTGCGCTGTTACTCATGGCAGTGAGTGTGGGTGGTTATGCATATAGCGAATACGCGCACTTGCCCGAAGGCATCAAAAACAACGGCGTTATGTTCCGTAGCCTGAGCAATCGGGGTATAGTGGCCTATTTAACCGGTATTTTGCTCACAGGTTTTTATGTTTGCCTGTATTGGTACTCGGAATATCTTACTGGATTGATACAATTATTTGATCCTTTGAGCCAGTTTATGCGCCATAAGGCAGCCGATCAGTGGTTTGTTTACGGTTCATTTTATACTTTTGGGGTGCTGGTATTGGGTGCCAAATTCATTTATAAATACCGCCATAATCGGTACCAGATTATCCGAACCATTTCGGTGATGTTTTTCCAATTGATGTTTGCCTTCCTTATCCCTGCTTGGATGCTGATGATGAACCAACCGGAGTTTTACTTCACCTATTTTTGGCCATTAAAATACGACTATTTATTTCCTTCTACTATTTCATGGTTGACCAGCAGTGGCACGCATTTGGGCATATTTCTTGTTTTTTGGGGTGCGATGATGACCCTAATAGCCACACCGACTTTGACTTATTTCTTTGGTAAACGTTGGTATTGTTCTTGGGTATGTGGTTGTGGTGCTTTGGCTGAAACGACCGGCGATAGTTTCCGTACATTGAGCGATAAATCCTTGAGGGCTTGGAAAATAGAGCGTTATTTGATTTATAGCGTTTTGGTATTTATCACGATTACAACGATCTTGCTTTGGGTTAATTCCTATATGCAGGGCGGACTTTTGGGTACTTTTTCTTTGTCTGTTTCTAAAACCTATTCGTTTTTGATTGGGTCTATGTTTTCGGGCGTGATTGGGACTGGGTTTTATCCTATTTTGGGTAATCGCTCTTGGTGCCGTTTTGGGTGTCCACAGGCGGCTATTTTAGGTATTATCCAAAAGTATTTCTCTCGTTTCCGTATTACAACCAATGGCGGACAATGTATTGGCTGCGGCAATTGCTCTACTTATTGCGAAATGGGTATTGACGTAAAGGCGTATGCACAACGTGGTCAGGATATTGTGCGTGCCTCTTGCGTAGGATGTGGCATTTGCTCTGCGGTATGCCCACGTGGTGTTTTGCGCTTGGAGAATGGCTCTGCGGATATTTTTGATCGCACAACTATTACAAAATTATAATTACCCCCCTGCCCCCCTTGCCCTCTGTCCCTGTCGCGGGACAGGGCAAGGGGGGCAGGGGGGCAGGGGGTATGCATTTAGATCAATATTTGTGGATAGGATTTAGCAGTAGTTTTGTTGGTGCGTTGCCGCTAGGCGTACTCAATATGACTGTTTTGAAATTAGCCTTAGCCAATCAGCAACGCAAAGCCTTAGAATTTAGTATGGGAGCGGTATTGGTTGAGTTTTTCCAAGTATTTATTACTTTGTTAGGGTTAAATGTACTGTTGAGTATCCCGTATTTAAAAGAGATTTTAGGCGTTATTTCTATTCCGATTTTGGTTTATTTAGCCATCACTAATTTAAAAGCAAAGCCGAATTTAAACGAATCCGAAGGAGGGCAGTACAGTTCATTTACAAGAGGGGCATTATTGAGTTTGGCCAATGTATTAATTTATCCTTTTTGGATTTTATGGGGTAGTGTTTTTATCCAAAACGGCTGGTTACCTTCCAATACCAACGCTTATTTTATCTTTTCTTTAGGCGCAGGTGCGGGTGCAATGGGTGGCTATTTAGTGTTTATTGTACTGGGTAAATTAATGTGGAAATATGTTACGCAGTTGCAACAATATATTAATCAGGTATTAGCCTTTACTTTTTTCGGGTTTGCTGTATGGCAGGGTTATCGGTTAGTGTTATTCTTTTTTTAGCCATTTTTGATGAATTTTATACACCATTCAATATGAAAATCTTTGTTGTTTACGCAATTTTAGTCGTTTTTATTTCAATAACTGCAAGCGCGCAACCCCTTGTGTCTCCCCAAAAGGAAATTACGCTAGACTATATCCAACAACACTACAGCGATACTTCCTACACCAACAAAACAATGGACAGCACCTTTCTTTGGCAAATACGAGGTGTCATGCTGTACTATCCTAAATTGGCCCACACCCATATAAAATTCAGACTCAAAGACACGCCTATTCCTCTCACAGCACGCCCAAGGGTATGGGCCATATTCCAGCGACCCAAACACCGCCAATATCTGATCACTATCAGTACTAAAACATCTCCCAGATTTGAGCCTTTGCTGCTCAAAAACCTTTCTTTTAATGCACAAGTAGGCGTAATTGGTCACGAAATGAGCCATATCGCCGATTTTCAGCAACGTCGGGGGCTTTATTTTATTAAATTGGCCTTTATGCATATCAGCAAAAAATACATGGACAATTTTGAAAACAAAACCGACCGCAGGTGTATCCAACACGGATTGGGTTATCAATTATTATCGTGGAGCAAAGAAGTACGCGAAAAACTCAAAATAGCGCAATGGAGAGGTATTAAAGGCGATGAAAAAGACACAAGAGAGCGCTACATGAGCCCTGAGTCTATTATGAAATGGATCAATTATTAACCAACTTGTATTATTGTCCTACCTTTACTGCTATAAAATATATACACAGCATGGACGTACAAAAAAACAACCCACTCCACGGACAAACACTACAATCCATTTTAGAATACTTAGTGGAGACCTATGGCTGGGAAGAATTGTCGGTACAAATTGACATCAATTGCTTCAAAAAAGAACCCAGTGTCCAATCCAGTCTAAAATTTCTGCGCAAAACACCCTGGGCCAGACAAAAAGTGGAAAGTTTCTACCTCTATGCCTTGAGAAAAAATAAATAAAATGCCTATCATTTTGCCCTCGTGAGACTTTCGTGATAAGTGGCCTGCATCTTTGTATCATTATTCAACAAATAAAATAGACAACAATGATGATCAAGCATTTATTAATCGCTGTACTCGCATTTCAAGCATGCCATATCGCGAAACAAGAAACCAAAATAGACGATGACATGCAAGTCGTAGCTGCTACCACCCTCCAAGCAGAACCGTCTGATCCTAATAACTTGGATATAGCAACCCTCGCAGGT
>JAAFHO010000204.1 GCA_013297575.1 Chitinophagales bacterium | reverse complement strand
CCTCGATCAGAAAGTAAATAATTGGCTAAAAATAGGTAGTAGTATTAGTCTAAGCAAAATACAGTCGAAGGGCGTACTTACCGGTGCCCAAAGCGCAGGCACAGGCACATTGCTGCCAGGCGCAACGAGTTCGGCACTCCTCTTTCCGCCCACTTTGCCCGTACTCGACCCCGCCGAAAAAGGTGGTTATACCCTCAAAGACGACCGAGGAAGGAATATCGGCAATCCAGTGGCTGATGCCCTCGAAACAGATAATATCTCCAATGTTTCAAGAGCAATTGCGAATGTTTATGGTATTTTGACGCTGGCCAAAGGTTTGAATTTTAAAGCAAGTGCGGGTATTGATGGTTTTTCGGTAAAAGATAACCGATTCGTTCCCAATTATTTACAACGTTCTCTGCCCAATAATGGCGATGCGGTGGTTGCTACGGTGGACGGCCAAAGTTGGCTGACCGAATTTACGCTAAATTATAACAAAAAAATAGGTACGCGCCACGCTTTTGATGCATTGGCGGGCAATACTTACCAAGGTTTCCACTCCGAGCGCGTATTTGCTTTTGCCTTGGATTTTCCCGATAATCGCACCGGATGGCATAGCCTTGGAAGTGCTTTGAATCCGCAACCTGCTGGCACTGGTGAATCTAATTGGGGGATTATTTCTTATTTGGGTCGATTGAATTACGGTTTTGACAACCGAATACTGGTAACCCTCACAGGACGTGTGGATGGAGCCTCTAAGTTTGGAAAAAACAATAAATATGGCTTTTTTCCATCGGGTTCTATCGCCTGGAAATTGCACGAAGAAGATTTTATCAAAAAATTGGGCTGGTTTTATACCCTTAAAACCCGTTTGAGTTATGGCACCATTGGTAATCAGGATATATTTCCTTATGCTTCATTGGCCACGGTGGGCGCAGTAGGGCAGGGGACTTTTAATAATGGAGAAGCCTATATCGGGCAAGAGCCGCTGCGTTACCCCAATCCCGCGCTGAAATGGGAACGCACTAACCAGTTTGACTTTGGTATTGATGCCGAGTTTGCAAAAGGTAGGTTGGGCGCTACTTTCGATATTTATCAAAAACAAACCTCCGATTTACTGCTGTTTACACCTTTGCCAACTACCACAGGTTTTAGTGGTGCACTTTTTAATATTGGCAGTTTACGCAATAGGGGTTTGGAATTAGCCTTAAATTCAAACAACCTATCTGGTGCGCTGAGTTGGCAAACGGATTTGAATTTTTCGATCAATCGCAATGAAATTACGGCACTTTCTAGCGGTACCGATATTTTCGTACCAGGTGTATTGACCGTGCCTTCTGGTTGGAGTATTTTGCGGGTAGGCGAATCTATCGGCACTTTTCATGGATTAGTTTCTGATGGTATTTTCCAAACCGATGAAGAGGCCATGAGCAGCCCTCACCTCAAAGCGCAAAAGCCTAAAGCAGGCGATCGCAAATATAAAGACCTCAATAGTCGTGATGCACAAGGCAAACTCACTGGACAACCTGATGGTGTTATTGACGAGGCAGACCGTACGATTATTGGTCACGCCAATCCTGATTTTACTTGGGGCCTAACTAATAAATTTACATGGAAA
Source organism: Chitinophagales bacterium (assembly GCA_013297575.1). Lineage (GTDB taxonomy): Bacteria > Bacteroidota > Bacteroidia > Chitinophagales > Saprospiraceae > M3007. The sequence continues at coordinate 7,158 of JAAFHO010000204.1, read as the reverse complement.
GGGCTCGATTTGTCGGTGTTTATTCAAGGCGTACAAGGCAACCAAATTGTAAATGCTTATCTTTTTGAAATTGGATCGCTCAATTCAGAAACGAATGTACTTAAGGAGTTTTACGATAACCGTTGGACACCAGAAAATCCAAATAACAAGTACCCCAAAATTAATCCTTCTGAGCGCAATACATTCAGCGATGCACAAGTAGAAGACGGTTCATTTGTCCGTTTAAAAAATATCACATTGGGTTATACGCTCCCAAAAACGGTATTAAAACGCACCAAATTGGAACGATTGCGCATTTATGGCAGCATTAATAATGTAAAAACATTTACCAAATACAGGGGATACGACCCCGAAGTCAATGCTTTTGGCCAAAGTAGCCTGCTGCAAGGTATCGATTATGGTGGCTATCCATTGTCCACTTCTATCATTGGCGGCATTCAAATTGGTTTTTAAATAAATAAAGGAGCAATACCATGCAAAAGAAACATATTCGTTTTTATATCGCCTGCTTTTTGGTTGTAATAGGCATATTGGCTTGCAAAAACTTGTTGGAGGAAGACCCCAAGGATCAAGTTTTTGTGGATAATTTTTTTGAAACAGAAAACGATGCGACAGCAGCAGTCAACTCCATTTATAGCATACTGAATGCTACTAGTAATGCACCTAGTTTTGGAGGCGTCTATTTTAGCACATATTGGGTTGCAACAGGGCTTTGTTCTGATGAAATGGAAAACCGGCTACCTGTGACCGATTTGGATCAATTAGATAAATTTTTACATCGCCCAGTTAATGGGGCCTTGTACGAATTTTGGAGTTTGGCATATAAAGGAATCAATAATGCCAATTTTGCCATTCAAGGTATTCCAAAAGTGCAAGCTGCGGAATCATTTAAAAATGGAAGGATCGGAGAGGCGCGTTACCTGAGAGGCATGTTGTATTTCGACCTCGTGCGTTGGTTTGGCGATATACCGTTAGTACTTACTTTAGACGGCGTAGTAACACCTTCCCGCAACTCAAAAGCAGAGGTTTTTGCCCAAATTATTAGTGATTTGGAGTTTGCAGCACAAAATTTACCGGAAAGTTACCCTGCGGGCAATGGCTTGGGAAGGGCAACTAAAGGCTCGGCAACAGGGCTTTTAGCAAAAGTATATCTCACACAAGGGGAATGGCAAAAATGCGTGGATCAATGCAATACCATCATTAATTCTGGAAAATACGGCCTATATGATGATTATGCAGACGCATTTCGGATACCCAATGAAAATGGGAAAGAGACCATATTTGGCGTTGGGTTTGGTACTGCCAATAACAGCATTTCTTTTTGGGAAGCAGGACAATTCAATGTGCGTTTGTTACCGAAGCAGTTGACTGGCCAAATTCCCGGCGTGAATGCGCAAGGGTGGCAAGTGGCTACTCAAAACTTGTACGATAGTTACGATCAGCAGGATAGGAGGCGAGAAGTAACGCTTTTGACCACCATTAAAAACCAAGATGGATCTACAACGAACGTCGAGCCGCATTTCCAAAAATATTGGGACAAAGTGAACGAACCATTGGCCGGCAATACCGATCATGACTTTCCGTATATGCGTTATGCCGATATTTTGCTGATGAAAGCCGAAGCCCTCAATGAATTGAACAACGGCCCCAATGCAGAGGCTTATTTGGCGGTCAATCAAGTGCGCAAACGCGCTCGATTTAATGGTACAGCAACACTCAATATACTGCCTGATTTGCAGGGACTAGATTATGCTGCATTTAAAAATGCCTTGCTACTTGAGCGCAGACATGAATTTGCCGCAGAAGGACATCGGTGGTTCGATTTAGTTCGATTCCGGCAATTGGAAGCATTAGTGCCATTGGCTAAACCGAGTGTACAACCACAGCCATTTCATTATTTATTCCCGATACCGCAAGGCGAAATAGACTTGAACCCTAATTTGTTGCCACAAAATACGGGGTATTAAGGTGCGCGTTAAACAAAGGAATTTTATTTAAAAATGACAGTCATAGCATTAGATTTTGGTGGTACACGTATCAAATTTGGCCTTGTAGAGCATGGCCAACTGCTGTCTGCCGATACCATTACGGTGCCTTCCAGCGATAGTTTTGCTGCTTTGTTGCCCATCATAGAGCAACATATCAACCACATGTTGAAAGTCTCGGTAACACCTGCTATCGACAGTATTGGTATGGCATTTCCAACCATTGTGGATAGTGATCGTATGCGCTTACTCTACAAATATGTCAAATACAATGATGCTAATGACATTGACCTTTCCGCTTGGGCTCAAAAAAATTGGGGCGCAGCACTCGTCATGGAGAATGATGCACGTGCGGCCTTGGTAGGTGAATGGCAACATGGTGCGGGCAAAGGCACCGACAACCTCGTGATGGTCACTATTGGTACCGGTGTAGGTTCGGCGGCATTGGTGAATGGGCGGCTTTTGAAAGGCAGCCACTATTTAGCCGGTAACCTTGGCGGACATCAAAATATCCGCTTCGATGGCGTACGCTGCAATTGCGGTAATATGGGTTGTCTCGAAAGTGAGGCCAGTTCGTGGGCATTACCAGATATTTTGAAAAGAATGACGGGTTATTTGAAGAGTCCATTTGCAAAGGGTGAAAAACCAGATTATGAAGCCGTTTTTCGGCTGGCGGCGGCGGGTAACGCTTTTGCTATAAAGGTGCGTGACCATAGTTTAGAGGTATGGGCAGCGGGGATTTTGAACCTCGTATATGCCTACGACCCCGAACGAGTGGTGATAGGCGGCGGCGTAATGCACAGTGCAGATGTGATTTTGCCCTTTATTCAAAGCAAAATAGATCAAGCCGCTTGGCTACCAAAAGGTGCCGTAGAAGTGAGGGCAGCCATAGAACCAGATTGGGCGGGTGTATTGGGAATGGGGTATTTAGGAATGGTGTCGAAATAAAGGTACAGATTGATGCACATCTTTTGCCCTCATATTTCCTCTTTTTCTACTTAAATAGGTAGGCTATTCGCGCAAAAAAACAGAAAATCTGAGACCAAAATCTGAAGCCTGAATTTGTACCTTTATTCCAACACCATTCCTTAGCAGAAAATTAAAACAAAAAAATATTCATTAATTATACAACTGTTTATAACTTGAAGTCGAACTACAACAAATATCCAAGTATTAAAATTACCGGTCACGACAAGGAATGTTGGGCTGGTTGGGAGGCTATTACGAATGCCTTGCAAAGTAGAATTAAAGCACTGGGCAAGAAAAAAACGGTGGTTGTAATAGAAGCTTATCCCGGAGTGGATGAAACGGAAGTGATTACAGCACTTAGAAATGGGCTTAAGCCCAAGGTGTTTATAAACACAGAATCCGCCTTATTAGGGCCAGCCAAAATGAATGAACTGACTTTTGCTGACGTGACAGATGATCGAATTTTTGGTTATATGACCCGATTGCATATGGAGCGGTTATTTAACGACAACAGGTTGTATTTCCTGCAATGCCGTGTCGAAGATGCCCAATCTGGGCTTATTTTGGTCTATGGCACAGGAGCGTCTTTAGTAGCCGAAACATGCGATATACTGGTGTATGCTGATATGGCGCGCTGGGAAATTCAACAGCGAATGCGGCGACACGAAGTAAATAGCCTTGGATTGAGCGATAGTGCTTTGGATGCTGCTAGTTTATATAAGCGCGCTTATTTTGTGGACTGGAGGGTAGCAGACCGTTTGAAAAAGAAATTGATCGCTAAATGGGATTTTGTACTCGATACCAATACCAAGGATAAACCCAAAATGGCTACTGGTGCAGCAGTGCGTTCGGCTCTTGATCAAGCCGTCCAACAGCCATTCCGAGTAGTGCCGCTTTTTGATCCTGGCCCTTGGGGTGGACAGTGGATGAAGAAAAAATTTGACCTTGACCGCAGCGCAGTAAATTATGCTTGGTGCTTCGATTGTGTACCCGAGGAGAATAGTTTATTGCTCAGTTTTGGCAAAATAACGATGGAAATCCCTTCCATTAACCTTGTTTTTTATCAATCCAAACGCTTGTTGGGTGAAAAAGTATTCGCCCGTTTTGGCGCGGAGTTTCCAATTCGTTTCGACTTTTTGGATACCATGAATGGCGGAAACCTGAGCCTTCAAGTCCACCCACTTACCGAGTATATTCGAACGCATTTTGGTGTTTTTTACACCCAAGACGAAAGTTATTATATGCTCGATACGGGAGATGATGCTTGCGTTTATCTAGGATTAAAAGAAGGTATTCAACCTGATTTGATGATCGAAGAACTAGAGAACGCTCAAAAGACGGGTAAATTCAATGCCGAAAAACATGTTGGAAAGTGGTCAGTTAAAAAACACGATCATATTCTTATCCCTGCCGGAACAGTGCATTGCTCCGGCAAAAATAGCATGGTGCTCGAAATTAGTGCAACGCCTTATATTTTTACCTTCAAACTCTGGGATTGGGGGCGATTAGGTTTGGATGGATTGCCAAGACCGATCAATATTGAGCATGGTAAACAAAATATTGATTGGTCGCAAACGACAGATTGGGTGGCTAAAAACCTCATCAATCGCGTAGAAGCCATTACAGAAGGCGATGGCTGGCGCGAAGAACGGACAGGACTACACGAAACAGAATTTATAGAAACAAGGCGGCATTGGTTCTCTCAAAAAGTGCACCACGATACCTGCGGAAACCTCAATGTACTCAATTTGGTACATGGAATTGAAGCCATTGTCGAAAGCCCCACTGGCGCATTTGAGCCGTTTGTGGTGCATTATGCAGAGACGTTTATTATACCCGCTGCATTGGGCGAATATACCATTCGACCCTTTGGAGCCAGTGAAGGACAGGAATGCGCCACGATAAAAGCATTTGTAAGATGCTGATAAACAATATAAAACTAAAATTGTAAAAATATGCCAACACCAATACGAACTCCCGATACGACCAATATGAGTACCGTTTACTTTTTAACAGCAGTAGCGGCATTGGGTGGATTACTCTTTGGCTACGATACTGCCGTGATTTCCGGTGCTATTGGTTTTTTGAAAATCAAATTCCAACTTTCGGCGGCCATGACGGGTTGGGCGGCGTCCAGCGCAATTATTGGTTGCATTTTTGGGGCTATGTTTGCTGGTTGGGCGAGCGATCGCTTTGGCCGTAAAAAAGTACTCATCCTAACGGCTATTTTATTTGCTATTTCGGCCATTGGTGCTGCTTTTCCAAGTAATTTGCTGCAATTTGCGGTCTTCAGGTTTATTGGAGGATTGGGTATTGGAGCGGCTTCTATGGTGTCGCCTTTGTACATCACAGAATTGGCACCGGCTGCTATTCGAGGCAAATTGGTATCTTATTACCAGTTGGCAATTGTGATTGGTATTTTGGTCATTTTCTTTGTCAATACATTAATTCAAGGCATGGGTGATGAGGCATGGAACGTGGAATACGGCTGGCGTCTGATGATGGCTTCGGGTGTTTTTCCGGCCGCTTTGTTCTTGATTGCCTTGTTTTTTGTACCAGAAAGTCCTCGATGGCTCACCAAGGAAGGTAGGGAAGATGAGGCATTGGAGATACTTTCGAATATTAATGGTGCTGCGAAAGCGGGAGAAATTTTACGCGAAGTAAAATCTACTTTGCACGAAGAACAAGGGACACTTGGCGAACTATTTACAGGGCGTTTCCGAAAAGCCATTTTTGTGGGTATCGTACTCTGTATTTTTTCACAGGTACAAGGCATCAATGCCATTATGTACTATGCGCCAGAGATTTTTAAGTCGATTGGAACCGGTACTGAATCAGCCTTCCAGCAAACGGTCATCATTGGCATTATCAATACGCTGTTCACTTTTGTTGCTATTAATTGGGTGGACAAATGGGGGCGTAAAACCCTCTTGCTTTGGGGTGGCGCAGGTATGGCTTTGAGTTTGTTTATGGTGGGGCTGGCGTTTCATTTTAGCTGGACAGGTTATGGTTTGCTCCTATTTATCTTAATGTATATTGCTTGTTTTGCAGCCTCTTATGGCCCTGTAACATGGGTGTTGATTTCCGAAATTTTTCCCATTAAAATGCGTGGTGTAGCCATGTCTGTAGCCACTTTTGCATTGTGGGTAGCGGTGTATATCGTAACCCAAATGTTCCCTATTTTACTCGAAAGTGCAGGTGCTGCGCCTACTTTTTGGATATTCGGCACAATGTCTTTATTGGCCTTCTTTTTTGTTTGGTCGCAGGTGCCAGAAACAAAAGGTAGGACATTGGAGGAAATTGAACGGACGTGGTAACGATTTTATCTCTTGGATGTACGCCCGTTCCGCCCGTTTGGATTTGAGCGGTGGTTTGGGTGGCATGGTTGTAATCTGTTGCTCAAAGCATTTTAATATTCAAAATTATGGTTCAAAAAGCATACAGTATCATTCTCGAAGCCTTCGCCGACAAGTTCGACAAAGCGGGTGAACCTTATATTTTTCACCTTCAAAGGGTTGCTCATCCATTTGCGGAAGACGAATATTTATATGTAATTGCCCTTTTGCACGACCTTTTGGAAGACTGCCAAGATTGGAGTTATGACAGGCTTATGGAAGAGTTCCCTGTTGGAGTTTGCAATGCTGTTCGTGCCTTGACCAAAAAGGATGGTGAAAAATACGAAGACTATTTATCTCGTGTCGCTGCAAACGATTTTGCACGGAAGGTAAAAATTGCCGACCTTAAAGATAACATGAACCTCTCCCGACTAAAACGAAAACTGTCAGAAAAAGACTTGGATCGGGTTGCTAAATACCACGAGGCTTATTTATTATTATCTCATTTTTAATTGCTTTGAACTTTTCAAATAAACGCCATATACAACATGAGCAAACCTAAAGATACCCCGCATTCAATGCCGAATGAAGCGTAAATAATGATAAAGAAAATACACATATTGCTTTTCTTTTTCCTTCTTTTTTGTACTTGCAAAAGAGCCGATACGCCTTTGTTTCAACTGCTCCCATCTGAGCATACTGGTATCTATTTTTCTAATAACCTCGCCGAAAATGATAGCCTCAATATCCTCAATTATGTCTATTATTACAATGGTGGAGGGGTGGCTATCGCAGATTTTGATAACGATGGTTTGGAAGATATTTTCTTTTCGGGCAATGAAACGCCGTGTAAATTATATAAAAATAAA
>JAAFHO010000203.1 GCA_013297575.1 Chitinophagales bacterium | reverse complement strand
CAAATTGGCCAAAATTTGTCCTTCCTGCGGAAACTGTTCCGTCGCAGAAAGCCACAACGATTCGGTATTTTGCCATATTTCTACTTGCTTTTGCGTTTGCACCAACATCAACACACTACAAAATCCCAATACACCATAAGCGGCAATCTGCAAGGATTTATTTTCCTTGATAAAATGAGCGATCCCTAACAATACCGCCAACGACAAGCCTATATAAGGTAAATAGGTGTATCTATCTGCCATTACGACCAATCCTACCGCAAAAAACTGAGAGACCAATACGACCGTAAAAAAGTAAAAACCAAATCCCAATACGATGATCTTGGTTTGGGATTTACTCCATATTACACCCCCCAAAAGCACCATAAATGCGGCAAAACTTGCTGGATAAATAGGAGGAAGCCCCGTTTTATTGATAAATTCTTCTGGATATGGATAAAATGGCGACAAATTTAAAGGCACAAAAAACTTAATCATATATTGTACCATGCCATAAGAAGAAAGCATAAACCTATCCATCAAACTAAATTTATCATTCGCTCCAGTAGCCGTCTTGACACCTTCAATTCCAGAAAGAAATCCATGAAAAGTACCGCCACCTTGTATATCTATCGCCATTAAACCAAAAAATAAGGCAATTGCCACAAAGGGTAACTTTTCCATCCAAATCCCTGCTCCTCGCAATGACCGATCGCGCCACCAATCAAGCAAAAGCAAGACCGGAACCAACGATACTGCCATCGCCTTGGACAAACATGACAACAGAAAAAAGACTAATGCCGCAAAAAACCAAATATACTTCCGAGTATCAATATACCTTAAATACGCGCAAGATGCCATCAAAAAGAAAAAAACGTACAAGACATCCTTTCGCTCAGATACCCATGCCACCGACTCTACGTGCATCGGATGTAACGCAAAAACAAGACCCGTGAATAGCGAAACAAAGAAATTGCCTTGTGTCAACAGCCATATAAACAAAAACACCAGCATACCATTCAAAGCATGTATATTGATATTGGTGGCAATAAACGACGCTGCTTCGGGAAGTCCATTTTTCACAACAGCATTTTTAGCATTCCAAATAAGGGACTCCATCGTGAGCGGATGGTAGTTCAATGCAATAGGCGTGCTCCATACAGGTGGTGTGCCAGGTTTGCCGTGCTGTAAAACCATCGGATTTTCGGTGACATACAATTGATCGTCCCAATCGACAAAATCATGATCCAGTGCACCATTATAGGCGATGCGCGAGACAATAAATATCAAAAGTACTGCCCCCAATGCCCACCACATTGGAGTAGTTAATCCTGATTTTGGCGGATTAGAAGTAGTAGAAACAGTTGTTTTTGCGGCCGCTTTGGCTTGTTCTGGCTGACTTTTGCGCTTTGACATACATCTATACTTTGAATTATGATGCTGCAAAGAAAGATATTTTTATAGAAATAAAATCAATTCATTTTTTTGGCCTAACCCGAGCAACAATACCAAATAGATACAAATCCGACTCATTGCCGACCTCAAATTATCCGCCAGACAAAAATATACAGTAGAAATGTATAACCCTCGTACAGGGGATACAGGGGTATTGCCCGATGCTCAATTCAGATCGGGACAATTATACCTAGCAATACCGCAAACCATTAATTGGCGGTTAGGTATTTTTATTGAAAAGAAAATAGAATGGTTTAATCGTCCTGCTTTATACGACCAGTAATAGAATCTCGTGGTATGAGCCGGATCTTACAACCCACGGTTTTGGTGGTTGTAGGAAAAGGATCGCCACCGCTCAGCATTGAATTAATTGCATCCTCTACATAACGCTTTTTTACGCGATGTGGTGCTTCGGCATTGTCGTCGATGGTACCAATATATTTTACAATGCGGTTGGAATCCAGCACAAATACATGGGGCGTACGAGTAGCACCAAAACGAGGAAATACTTGTTGTAGTGAATCTGAAAGATAAGGGAATGGAAACCGCTTGGATTTTGCCTTCTGAGCATTTGCTTGAGCGTTATCATCAGGATTTGCCTCAGGAGCATTGGGATTAATCGCTATCAAAGGATAGCCTAATGCCGCATATTGGTGGTATAATCCAACCAAACGATCTTCATAAGCTTCTGCGTAAGGGCAATGGTTACTGGTGAAAACCAAAATAAAACCCTTAGCATTGGGATATGAGGATAATGATACCAACCGGCCGTCATAGTTTTTCAACGTAAAATCTTCTGCTTGTTCCCCAATCATATAACCTCGCATTTCAATGGGGTTTGTTTCAGGAGAAAAACGTGCATTAACTAATATCAATGCAGCGAATAGCAACACGACCAACGGGAGAAGTCCTTTCATAATTTCCGAAAGTAAAAAGAAGGTGAATAATCGGATTAAAAAAATATGGTGAGGCCGTGGTCATCAGTTTGGGAATAACCTCCTTTAAATGGCGCAACACTTCAAAAATAAAGATTGAGATAAGTGCTAGCGACGGCGTTTGGAAGCTAGCGTTGGTTTAGGGGGAACGTGAGGAGCAACAAACTTTACTAAATCATCAAAATCTGAAAACTCCTGACGATGTGTATCTTTTAAAACACCTTTGTTCAACACCATTGTGAAAGGCAAACTACCATCCCAATCTGATGTAACACGAGGCACCCAACTATCAGCGTCTTGATCTGCTAAAACAACAATTTCCAAGTTTGGTATTGGGTGATCGTTGAGATATTTATCCAATCGTTGTTTTAATTGGCTTTTAAAATCAAGATTGACCATAATAACTTTTACGTTATTTGCGCGGTATTTTTCTTGTAATTGATCAAAAAAAGGAACCTCTTTAACACACGGGGCGCAATAGGTAGCCCAAAAATTGATAACAACTGTTTGACTGGCATACTTACTGATATGGGCTTGCAAATCATCGTATGTATCAAACACCTTGTACCGTTCAGGCGTAGGAGCTTGATCTTGTGCGATCAAGCTAACTGCGAATAAGCAGATGATAAAAGTTATTAAAGACGGGAATCGCAAATGCATGATTATAAAAAAAAATACTTCTTGGATTGAAATACTATGCAAGAAACAGCTATTTATTAATTCGTAGCATGCTATTTAACATTTTTTTTAGAAAAAAAATTGTGCCTGCCCAGAATTCAATTCCGAACAGGCACAAAATCAATCATTTATGTCAAATTTAAATCTCTGCTACCGCTGGATTGATAATACTCTGATCCACTAATACACGGCCACAGTGCTCACATGCTATAATTTTCTTATGCAGGCAAACTTCTAATTGAATCTGTGGCGGTATCCGGTTAAAACAGCCCCCACATGCGTCGCGATCCACTGTAACCACGGCCAAACCATTGCGGTAAGTGGTACGTGTACGGTCGTATGCTTTTAACAACCGAGCATCAATGCCTTCGCGTGCCTGCTCGCTCAACGAACGTAACCGCGCTTCCTCTTTATCTGTTTTTTCTATGATACCATTCAGTTCAACTTTTTTAGTATCCAGATCTTTTTGGCGAGAAGCAAATTTGGCTTCGGCGATTGTCAATGTTTCTTTTTTCTGCTCCAAAATCAATTTGGCCTCTTTCACTTTTTTGCCAGCCAATTCGATATCCAATTTTGCATTGTCGATCTCCCGTTGCAATGCCTCAAATTCGCGGTTGTTTTTTACTTCCTCGATCTGTTTTTGGTATCTTTTCAAATTGGCATCCGTGTCTTTAGAAAAAGTTTGGATCCGTACCACTTCTTGGTCTGCTTCTTTCACGGTGGCCTTCAATCGCTTGATGCGCGTGTCCAAACCTGCAAGTTCGTCCTCTAAGTCGGCTACCTCCATTGGTAGCTCTCCTTTTAAAATTTTAATTTCATCCAATTGGGAATCCACTTGTTGTAGGTTCCACATCTTGTGAAGCTTTTCGGAAATAGTTAATTCAGACATAATTTTTTTTCAAATAAAGAAAAAAGTATCAAAAAAATGTGTGCGACCCACCCAAAGAAACGATAATCTTGACAATAACAAGAATATCATTTTACCCTGAAAAATCGCTAACTAATTGATTTTCAGATGTAATTTACAGGGTTGGTGTTTTGATGAGTCAAATGGAGCGCAAAATTAGGGTATTTTTCTGATATTATTTCAAATAAAAGTTCAATTGTGAATTGTTCGCTTTCATAATGACCAATATCTGCAATAATAATCCGCCCTTCAGCGTCAAAAAACTCGTGGTACTTGAAATCAGCAGTGACAAATACATCTGCGCCTGCCTTGATTGCTTCTGGTAAAAGAAAACTACCCGATCCTCCACAAATCGCTATCTTTTGCACTTTGCTATTCCGAAGTGCAGTATGGCGAACACAACCTGCATGCATTGTGTTTTTTACATGCGTTAAAAACGCCATTTCTTCCATAGGTGCAGCAAGCGTTCCAATAACACCTGCTCCAATATGATCCATTCCAGATTTTGGGGCTAATATTTGAGGATTTAATACGCCCAATTTATCTGCAATTTTGCCATTCACGCCACGGTATAGCACATTATCCAAGTTTGTATGAATTGCATACAACGCCACACCATTCCGAATAGCAGACATAACGGTTCGTTCCACATAATTTTTTCCATTGAACTGTTTTAATCCCCTAAAAACAATCGGATGGTGCGAAACTACCATATTGCACCCCTTGCTAATCGCTTCATCTACAACAGATTCTATCGCATCAAGGCTGAATAATATACCAGTTATCTCTGTATTGAGGTCACCTACAATCAGACCTGCATTATCATAGGATTCCTGCAAATTCAGCGGAGCCAATGCTTCTAATACATTCGTAATATCCTTTATTTTCATCTTTATTTTAAATACTTAAAAATGTTGCCACCCCTGCGCTTTTATATCGTGCAAATTGCCACCTTTGGTATGCAGTTTTATACCATTTTCTTTTTCAATAATTTCACCTGCAATATAAATCTCTGGCAAATACTTAATCTTTTCAATATCCGATGGATCAATTGTAAATAGTAATTCATAATCCTCGCCACCACTCAACGCGCAGGTAATCGGGTCCAATTTGAACTGTAACGCCATCATTTGAGCCTCTGGGTGGATCGGAACGCCATCTTCTTCTAACAAAGCCCCCACATTGCTTTGCTTGCAGATATGGAAAAGTTCGGACGCCAAACCATCCGAAATATCAATCATACTCGTTGGCTGGAGTTGTATCCGACGAAAAGTTTCGATCACATCTTTCCGCGCTTCAGGCTTAAGTTGGCGACCAATGATATACTTTTGGCCTTCTAAGTCCGGTTGTACCCCCGGATGTTCTGCCCAAATTCTTTTCTCGCGTTCTAAAATTTGTAAACCAAGATAAGCAGCCCCCAAATCGCCACTAATACAGATTAAATCGCCTGGTTTTGCGCCGTTTCTATACACAATTTGATTTTTTTCTGCTTGACCAATAGCGGTGATACTGATGGTCATGCCTTTCGGACAGGAGGTCGTGTCGCCGCCTATTAAATCAACATTATATTCGGCACAGGCCGCATGAATTCCAGCGTATAATTCTTCCAAAGATTCCACCGAATAACGGTTAGAAATAGCGATTGAAACCGTAATTTGCTTTGGGATAGCGTTCATGGCATAAATATCCGATACATTCACTACTACAGATTTATATCCAAGGTGCCGAAGCGGCACGTAAGCCAAATCAAAATGAATGCCTTCGACCAAAAGATCCGTACTCACCACAGTACACATGGCACCATATTCCAACACTGCGGCATCGTCACCTATACCTTTAATGGTGGATGGTTGCTTTATTTCAAAAAAATTAGTCAGGTGATCGATCAACCCAAACTCCCCGAGACTATTAACATCGGTACGTGTATTATTCTGATCCATAAATGATAAATATCTGTCGTTTTGTTTTTTTACTGTTTTGAACTTTGATGCGCATGCCAAAAAAGACCGCCCCAAGCACCCATAAAAAATAGACCACCTATAGGCGTAACTGGCCCAGCCCAATCTACTGGAAATGGGATTAAATCTCGACAAGCCAACAAATATAAAGAGCCCGAAAAACAAAATATCCCCGCAACGAACAACCACAATACCCAGTTTAGGGCATTTGGCTTTTTATCCACCAACTGAAACAATCCAACTCCTAATATGGCCAAGGTGTGATAAAATTGGTAGTGTACCCCTTTTTCAAAAATATACATTTGGTATTCAGAAAGGTGTGGTTTTAGGGCATGTGCCCCCATTGCTCCAATCATTACACCAAAAAAGCCAAAAATAGCAGCAATTTTTATACCGTTATAATTGTTTGTGTTTAACATGAATAAGTCATTGATTTTGATTTAATTACAGAAACAAACAACGAAATAAACCACTTCTGGTTCACTGTATTTGACAACTTTATTTTGATTTTAAAATTTAAATTCAAATAAAAAACAGACAGTCAAAATAGTTATTTCTAAATTTACCCGCAAATTTCACCAAACTCTCACACATTTTTATTTATTTCATGAAAAGACTTCTATTTCTTCTTCTATTCTGGGTATTCAGCAGCACAATTATTTACGCTCAATTGCCTGCGGGATCTATTGCCCCCGATTTTACCGTCACTGATATCGACGGTGCTCAACACCACCTTTATGAATTGCTGGATGAAGGCAAAACAGTTTATCTCGACTTTTTTGCTACATGGTGCGGCCCATGTTGGAACTACCACAACACGCATGCCTTACGCGATATTTGGGATCAATATGGCCCCGATGGCACCGATGAGGCTTATGTAATTGCGATTGAAGGTGACCCTGCTACCAACGTACCTTGTATTTATGGGCCGTCTGGTTGTAACAATACTACACAAGGCAACTGGACGCTAGACACACCCTACCCCATCGCTGATGATGCTGGCGTAAGAGGTGCGTACTCAGTTGGGTATTATCCGACCATTTATATGGTGTGCCCAGGCACAAAAAAAGTATATGAAACGGGCCAACTCAACAAAACGGGGCTTTGGGCTAAAAGAACTCAATTTTGTACCCTAGTGGCAAGTGTTACGCTTGCAAGTGTTAAAAATGTCGTTTGTTATGGCTTAAGCACTGGTAAAATAACACTTACCCCAGCAACCGGAGCAGTAGGCCCTTATTCCTACCATTGGTCAAATGGCGCTAATACAACAACGCCTATATTAAATAATATTCCAGCCGGTACTTATGCATGTACCGTAACACCTACGCAAGGGAGTACTGGTACTATTAGTGGTATTCAGGTGGAAGGTCCACCTAGTGCGATAAGTGTAGCCCTGATCGAATCCGTTGCGCCTGGGTGTAATGGTGTTCCCGGTTCTATGTTGATAGAAGCTGGTGGCGGATGGCCAGGTGGCTACAATTATGTATGGAACAATGGCCAGCAATCCAACGAACTCATTAATGTGTCCGCTGGTAACTACACCGTAACTGTAACTGATGATGAAGGCTGTACAAAAACGCAATCTTTTGCACTTACGCCTGCACCTCCTATGATCGCTTCTATTGTTGCAACAACACCGATTACATGCGGACAACCTAATATTACTATTGATGCCTCTAATTCATCGCAAGGTAATAATATTTCATATACTTGGTTTGCAACAAATGGTGGTAATATCGTATCCGGTGGTAACACCTTAAACCCTGTTGTAAATGCAGCAGGTAATTACACCTTACAAATTTTTAATTCACAAACCAGCTGTAATGTATTCGGAGTAACCTCCGTAAGTACCAATACGACACCTCCAACGGCATCCGCAGGACCGGCTACTGCTATTAATTGCACCCAAACAACTGCCGTACTACAAGGATCTGGTTCAGCAGGATCTGCATTTACTTACCTCTGGACGGCTTCCAATGGCGGCAATATAGTATCAGGTGCTGGTACTTTAACGCCTACGGTGAATGCATCTGGTACTTATACGCTCCGAGTAACTAATTCAGAAAACGGCTGTACCAAAACAGCGACAACAACCGTAACTGGAAATAATACTTCGTTAGCAGCAACCGCTACTGGTGGTACAATCACTTGTACATCTACTAGTGTGGCGCTTGGTGTTACGAGCAGTTCGTCCAATGCAACTTACGCTTGGACTGGCCCAAATGGCTTCACTTCTGCCCTACAAAGCCCTGTGGTATCCACTTTGGGTAATTATAACGTCCAAGTAACGGATGCAACTGGTTGTAGCGGAACTGCGATGGCTTCGGTTGCAGCCAATAACACTACACCTGGTGCCTCAGCGACAGGCGGTGCCATTACTTGTACTAATGCAAGCGTTACCCTGACAGGTGGTTCTCCTACCAGCAATACCAATTTTACATGGACGGGCCCGTCTGGATTTACAGCATCAACGGCTACTGCCAATGCAACAGTAAGTGGTGAGTATCTATTGGTCGTTACAAACCCCGCAAATGGATGTACCTCATCAGCAACGACTAATATTGCATTGAACAATACATTACCCACTGCAAGCATCGCAAGCGCAAGTAATTTAAATTGTAATAATGCTCAAGTTCAACTAAATGCTACCGCTTCATCCCAAGGCAATGGCATTAATTATAACTGGACAACAGCAAATGGTGCAATTGCATCTGGAAATAATACATTAACACCATTAGTAAGTGCCGCAGGAACTTATAATTTGGAAGTTTTAAACACTCAAAATGGCTGCACTAGCACGACCGCTGTAACTGTGGTTCAAAGCGCACCCGTTATAGCGGCTGC
>JAAFHO010000202.1 GCA_013297575.1 Chitinophagales bacterium | reverse complement strand
ACTTGTATCTCAATATGGCGTGGAGAAGTAACGTATTTTTCGATAAAAACAGCGCCATCGCCAAATGCCGACATGGCTTCCGAAATAGCGCGCTCCATTTGCTCTTGGGTATCTTCTTCGCGCTCTACGACACGCATCCCTTTACCTCCACCACCAGCAGATGCTTTGATCAAAATAGGATAACCCACCCTTTTGCCAATCTCTTTGGCCATATTTACATCAGTGATGGCTTCCTCAATACCGGGCACCATCGGTACATTGTATTTTTTAGCGGCTTCTTTAGCGGCCAATTTACTACCCATCATTTCAATGCTATGTGGGCGAGGGCCAATAAAAATCATGCCTGCATCGGTTACTTTTTGGGCAAAAACCGCATTTTCGCTCAAAAAACCATAGCCAGGATGAATACCATCCACTCCAATTTTTTTTGCAATTTCTATGATCAGATCACCTTTTAAGTAACTTTGTGAGGACGGTGCCGCACCAAGTAGGTAGGCTTCATCCGCAAACCGCACATGTGGTGCATTCCGATCTACTTCTGAATAAACGGCTACTGTTTTTATACCCATTTTACGGGCTGTTCGCATGATGCGCAGGGCAATTTCACCTCGGTTGGCAACTAGAATTTTTTGCATCCGCAAATGTATAATGAACTGTGTTGAACTTGTTTAATTTTTTCTACAAATATTGCGGTGCGCCGCACCTCTACACAACAGTATGTTTTTAAATAAACTTACAGGGCTAATCCGTTAATTCATCACATCAATCTTTAAAATAAGCTTCAACAACAACGTAATATCATCGTGAAACTCCTGAACCATCGAAAAATCCACGGTATTTGACCACAAAGAAGGTTCCAATAAATCTCTATCCTGCGATACCGCAATATAAATATTATCTCCCATAATGGATAAGTATAAATCCTTACTGCGGTTCATTTGCTGGTAATTCTTCCTAAATGCTAGCAATTCTCGTTGAAAATCTTCCGAAAGCACATCTCTGATCCGCATATCAGGGGTACAATAGGTGTTGAACCAAGCTTCAAATTCCGGCAAAGCCTGGCCATGTACCCGCCTGCCTCCTTTTAAATGAAACGCACGTACCGAACGACTCAAATACTTCATGTATTCATCCGGTAATACCAGCAAACTGCCTTTCATTTCCAAATTGTGGTAATCACCAATAATAAAAACGCCCTTAAAAACCTGATCCAGTTTACTCCGAACATCTGAAAACTCTGAAACCCGCAATTCCGACATCGAGAACTCCGTTTCTCGCACTTTACCCGTAATCAGATCTTCTCCTGTATAATCCTCCGCCCTTGCAAAAATAAGGCTCTCCAAAAAACGCGCCTTGGCTATTTTTCCCTTTGCGGAGTAATTCAGGTCGCTATAGTTTACATCATTATCAATAAAATCCAATATCAATCCCACAATCCGAGGTTTAAACTCTAAAAAAAATACCTGTATCCTAAAACCGATATACGCCGCCCAAAAACCAAGCGGTAGCATCAGTAAAAGCGTGAAAATCAAGGTGTTGATATAAATGGCCAATACCGTACAAGCAGATAAAAGTATCATGGAAGCCGTCATTAAACGCACCAAACGCCGCCGCCGCCGCTCCATATTGAGCAATTCGGGGTGGACAACCTGGTTGTAAAATTGGCGAAAATCGTGGTATGTGGAAATCATAGCGTATGAGTGCCGCAAATGTACTTGTTTTTTGTTGTAATGATAGGAAACAAAATCCTACAAAAGCACAAAAAATCACGCTATATCATTGTACCTTTGCCCCGTGCAAAAAATACTTATTCTCGATTTTGGCTCGCAATATACCCAACTCATAGCCCGCCGCGTGCGCGAAATGAATGTGTACTGCGAAATTGTTCCTTACAACAAAACCCCTGAACTCACCACCGATATTGCTGGTGTTATCCTTTCCGGAAGCCCTTTTTCTGTCCTCCAAGATGATGCTTTACGCGTGGATTTGGACAAATTTGCTGGGAAAAAGCCTGTTTTAGGCGTTTGTTACGGCGCACAACTCACCGCTCAGTTTTATGGCGGACAAGTGGCGCGTTCCGAAAAAAGGGAATATGGCAAGGCTTCCTTGGAGCAAAATACCGTCAATGATCCCTTTTTCAAGGATATATCGGCGCAATCTCAAGTATGGATGAGCCACGGCGATACCATCCTGCAATTGCCCGATCAATTTGAAATATTGGCTCATACCGAAAGTATTCCCGTTGCGGCATTTCGCGCCAAAGCAGGGGTATTTAGTCAACCCTATTATTGTATCCAGTACCATCCCGAAGTGTATCACAGCACGGAAGGTTTCCAAATGTTGAGCAATTTTGTACTCGGAATTTGTGGTTGTGCCGGAGACTGGACACCTGCTCATTTCGCCGAGCAAACAATTGCCGATCTAAAAGAAAAAATGGGCAATGAGCACGTCATTATGGCACTTTCGGGTGGTGTAGATAGCACGGTGGCTGCTATTTTACTCCATAAAGCCATTGGTAAGCAATTGTTTTGTTTCTTTGTCGATAACGGTCTTTTGCGTAAAAACGAATTTGAAGACGTACTCGAGTCCTACAAGGGCATGGGTTTGAATATCAAAGGCGTGGATGCCAAACACCGTTTCTGGGATGCTTTGAAAGGCCAAACTGACCCGGAAACCAAGCGAAAAACCATTGGCCGACTCTTTATTGAGGTATTTGAAGACGAATCCAAAGCACATCCAGAGGCCACATACCTCGGACAAGGCACGATTTACCCCGATGTAATTGAGTCGATTAGCGTACATGGCCCATCGGTGACGATCAAAAGCCACCACAATGTAGGTGGTTTGCCCGATCGACTAAAACTAAAAATTGTAGAACCTTTGCGGATGCTGTTCAAAGACGAGGTGCGCCGTGTAGGCCGCCAACTCGGTATTCCAGAGAGCATTTTAGGTCGTCACCCGTTCCCTGGGCCAGGGCTTGGTATTCGTATCCTCGGCGATATTACCCCCGAAAAAGTACAAATGCTGCAAGACGCAGATGCGATTTATACATCCAAACTCAAGGAATACAACCTTTATAACGAGGTATGGCAAGCAGGAACGATCCTTTTGCCGATCCAATCGGTAGGCGTTATGGGTGATGAACGTACTTATGAAAAAACAATCGCACTCCGCGCCGTCAATTCCACCGATGGCATGACCGCCGAATGGAGCCGCTTACCTTATGATTTTTTAGCGGATGTATCAACAACCATTATTAATCAAGTGCGCGGGATCAATAGGGTCGTGTATGATATTTCTACAAAACCGCCTGCTACTATTGAGTGGGAATAACGCTCTCAAGAAACTTAGATAAGTATTAAAAACAGAATCTGATATTTTCGGGGCAGGTTTCCTGTACAATGCTATCAATTTAGGCGCATTCTGACCCCGATTAGGGGTCAAACGTAAATAGCCCTGAATGAAATTCTGGGAAAAATGGGGCATTCGTATGTGTAACAACCCTGAATGGGTTGAACGTAATGAAACGCACTTAACTTAATACGTTGATGTTTAACCACTCCGTGGTTGTTAAAATGCCCCCATAATCCCCCGAATTGCATTCGGGGCTATTCATGTTTAACCACTTCGTGGTTGGTTTGCTGATAAATTGACGACATTAGATTTTTTCAGTCACCCTGACAATTAGAACAAAATCAATCATTTATCGCTACAAAAACCTAAAAACGAAACCACCCACCTTTACTATTTAAATCGCGATTCAAAAACACCATTTATAAGACGAATCGTATCAGGATACACATCTTGCTTTTGTTTGTAAGAAGTGTCAATCACAAAAGTAAGGTCAAATGTGCCGGACACAATTTTATTTTTCTGATCAATTTTATCAATTAAAACGGTACCGTCTAATAGTGGGTAATCATCCAAACTCAGGTCATCATCTAATGTAAAAAGAATCGAATTTGGGTTTTTTGTGTCAATAGGATATATGGTGTTTGATCCGACTTTAAATGGCATCGTATTGATCCAGATTTCTACACCTTTCAAATTATTTGGTTTATACCAAAACAATGTTATTGAAATTAACCCATTTTGTGTAGATACTTCTGGAACAAAGTCAATACGCCGCCCCTCAAAAATAGCCGAGGCAGTACCACTCACTTCTACTTTGTCTTTTTTACAAGAGAGCAATATTGACAAGAAAATTAAGTAATATAAAATGTTGTATTTCATAATATTCTGATGGTTAATTTAAAACTAACTACCCGCTACCCAATCCGCCAAATACCCAAAACAAGGCCCCAATTCTCCGTTCTCCGCCACCATCCCTCTCATCATCGCAGCGCTATTACGCCCTTTGATAAGTTCAGGTAATACATTGTCAATCAATTGTTTGCCAAAGAAATCAGATGCGTCACGCGGCAATTCGGATGGCAAGTTATCTATTGCCATTACATCAATTGTATGCTTTTGGTACAAAGCGCATTCTTGGTTGGTTTTGGGGTCAAATCCATACAACGGATCAGCAATCACACTTGGCCGAATCGTAGAAGGCACCGACGCACCGGGCATAATATCGCAAGTAATATCGGCAATGGTTTTTATCCTGAAATCGGGGTGCATCATGGCTTCAACGGTGAAAAATGCAGGTGCTTTTTTATCGTAATAAATACAATTTAGGAAAATATCCGCCACTTGGGTATAGGGCGCAAATACGGATTCGTAGTCGCTTCCATTGGCGTAAAAATCCTTTTTATCAAAATTGCGGTGTTCCTTATGTACCGCATAATCGCAAGCATGCAATTGCGTAAATACCGGATAATCAAAAGATTGTGTAAGAAAAATAGATGGTTCTACCGCTGTAAAACCCATATCCTTTAAGGTTTGGATCGCACCATTGGCCACGCGACCACCGCCCGTCACAACGATTTTAAACGGCGGAAATTGCACCTGTTTATAGGCCTCCTTTACCTCCTCGTAATCGTGGAACGTGTTCATGCGCGCCAGCGCGAACGCTCCCGTCCGATTCCCGTAAGCCCACACGCCATTGTGCGCGCCTACCACCCCTGCGTAATAACCAAAGGCAATCAACCGCACACCGCGTTCGTCGGTAATCACCTCGTAGTCGATCAACCGAATCTTGCGTTCCAGCACAGTTTTTAGCAATTTTAGGTTGTAAGGCTGCTTTTTAATGGTATGAGAAAAGAACAGATACGTTTTTTCGGCCAACAAATGGTCGATGGGCACCTCTTTTACGCCGAGTAAAACTTCACAATCATTTAAATCCTCTTGTAATGGAATACCTTGTTCCACGTACTCCGCATCCTTAAAACAGCGGATAGGAGACGGCTGAACGGCTATGGAGACGTTGGGATAATGGGTAATAATTTGCCGGCATTGCAAGGGCGTTAGCGGTACACGGGCATCTGTAGGAATCTTTCCTTCGCGGATAATTCCAATTTTAATTTGTGGTGGTGTCATTCTGACGCAAAGGTAGCAAATTTTATTTTATTTTACTTGCCCTTCGCAACTTCAATCAACCGATTCAAAATATCGTTGGGCTGATTGGAATAGGGCTTTTGCGCGATCGCACCATTCGCCCCGATGATAAAATATTGCGGCACTGCCTGCACCCCAAAAGTAGCCGCCATCGCCTGCTCGGGGTACGATTTTGCCAATAAATGATAACCCGCCATTCGGTTGGCAACCAGCGCATCGCTCCAATTGGTTTCGTTCTCGTCGATAGAAATATTGACAATTACCACGCCTGCTGCGGCCAGTTCGGGCGAAAAAGCGTTAAAAAAATCCATTTTTTTGACACATGCGCCACACCAAGTGGCCCAAAAATTGAGGTAAATGACCTTTCCCGACAAACTTGTATTCGTAAAATTACTCGCTGTATAATAATCTTTTCCTCCAAAAGACGGTGCCGCCATACCGGGCGCAAACCGCGAAGTACGTTCGTACAAAGCCGTGATTTTGGGTTCGTATTCTGGGTGCGTATTGTGTCTTAAAAAGTCGTTGTACGAAGGCAATATTTCCTGAAAATGATCCGACGAAAACGCCATTTTAATGATTTCTGAACGGAAATATGCCAAAGACTTCCCTTCCAATAGTGTACCCGAAAAATCGTATTGCCCTCTGAAAAAACGATCTTCCAAGCCGCTTTTTACTTGTTGGCGCGCCATATACACCTGCAAATATTGCCGATACGCATCACTACCGATGGCACTCACAACCATTGGTATTTCTTGGAGAAAATCAAAATATTCGTCCTCGATTTGGTAGCGGTTTTTATACACCGCTCCATACATCAGTAAATGGTACGCACGAGTAAAAATGATTTCGGACTCGATCCATTCGCGAAAACTTAGCGAAAGCACATCCGATTGCGCTTCCATAAACCGATCATATACCGCAAAAGACTCTTTTTGTTTTTCATTGGCCCAAGCAATAAATTCCGGGCGAGGCAGCGCCAGCATCTGCTCATTCACCGATGATTCGAGCGAAAACCACCATTGCCCGATTTTAAAACGCACATTATTGAACTCGTTATAATCGGTGAGTTGGGTTTTGGCATAAGCACTGAGTAATTTGTTGTTAGCAGCCGCTTTTCCACCAAATTCCACCATCACAGGAAACTGAAACATATCCGCTTTGATGAGTAAGGTATCGCTCGGATCCAAAAAAATAGGTAATTGGTCTTGTCCAAAGACCAAAAACACCAATTGTGGCTCTGTTATATAAGCATCAATCTGAAATTCCAACTGACCATCCAATTGCACTTTGTAGCTATTGGCATCGTTATCGAGGTAATAATGTGGGACGTACAGTTCGATACGGTCGCCGATATTGGCGTTTTTCATGCGACCGCGCACGATCGCATTGCCGACCAATGTGCTGGTAGCGGCGGTGCAAAGCAGGAGTAAAAAAAACCTAAAAGTAGTGGGTAGCATAAGTTATATGTATAGAGCGTTCAGCACCTAAAATTTAAAATTTAATTTTATTCAGTAATCCCAAGTGTCCCATAACTGAAATTGGCCTATTGTCGGGGCGACTTTTTTTGTCAACCCGACAATTTAAAACTGATTTTTAGCCCAATATAAAACACTTCATTTTCTCTCAATGAGGCACTACATTACTCCTCAACGGACTTTTAAAAGTGCTAAAGAGATAGTGCAAAATTGTCGGGGAGGGGGTATCGCCCCGACAATATACTAAATCCAATACCATGCAAACTTAAGTATCTTAATCAAAGACAAACAATTGATAATGAACCAATTGTCGGCATGACTTCGAGTCTAATATCGTCAGTTTAGCGAAATGGTAGCAGCATAGGCGGAAAAGACCAAAGTTCAAAATGATAATTAATTGTGTCCAAATAATTAAATATTTATTTTTTTAATGTTAAATGCTCAATGTTTAATTTTAAATGTTAAAGTGTATTATCAAATAAGTGCCCACCTACAGCTGAAGTAAACTCACTCATAATCATGGCTGTTGCGCCCCACACGATCCGTTCTTCCACATCGTAGTACGGCACATCGCGGAGGGTGAGACCAGTACCAATGGTGAGGTCGGTGGTTTTTTGGAAGGCTGGTTCGTAAAAAAGCGATACCGAAGGCGTTAAAATATGCGCTACTTCGCCAATTTGGGGCTTAAACTGTGGTGTGCCGTGGATAAAACCCACAAAAGGATGCACCAAAAAATTGCTCACTGGAATATACAATTCCGTCAAACGGCCCAATACTTTTACCTGCAAGGGCGAAACCCCCACTTCCTCGTGTGCTTCCCGCAAGGCCACCGCCTCCAATGATCCATCCGACGGCTCCCAGCTACCGCCCGGAAAACTCACCTGACCGCTGTGCCGATCATTCGGGTTTTGAGAGCGCTGGATCAAAACCGTGCGCCAGTGGGCTGTGTCATTATCCTTATATAATAGGAGCATAACCGAGGCTACCCTCGGATTTTCCGGCACTTCCAATTTATCGGCGAGTTCCGCCATGCGCTTCATGCTGGCCATTTTGAATTGCGCCTCCTTGCCCGGCAGTGGCTTTGATAAGGTAGTGGCTACTTCATTGATCCATTTTTCCATTTGGCAAAGGTCGGGTATATCGTGAAATAATTAAGGAAGTGGGGTGAAAAATATCGTTCCGAGATAACGCAAAAGTTGTTTGTTTTAACTGTAATTTTCAACACAGCACGGATTCAGTTGTCCAATAGGTTCACGACGCGCCCTGAGCGAAGCCGCCCTTCGGCTTCGCTCAGGGCGCAATCTCAATTTAGCGCTTGCATATAGATAGTGTTTAGGCAAAATATCTGCTTTCTACTTACAATAATCAGAAATATGGGTTATCATTTAGGCGTTACCGGTCAACGGAGATAACGCACACGGTGTGTATTTTAACTGTAATTTTCAGCACAGCACAAATCCAAGTTACCAAATAGGTTCACAACGCGCCCTGAGCGAAGCCGAAGGGCAGCCATTCATAGATATCAGTTAGTGCAAATGATTGAGGTGACTTATTCACTGATAGCCACCAATTGATGATTAGTCAAGCGCCGCATGCCTTTTTCTGACTCAGGGAAGCAATGATGGATAATAAAGGTACCCGGAGCACGCGTTTGGATCGTTGCCCGCCAAGCGGTTGCTTTTAATGGATAATCCGCAATTACAGTCTCGTCCTTGATGACTAAATAACGCCCGTAATATTGAAGCAGCAATTCGGCTTCATTCGCTTTGTACCAAAGATATTC
>JAAFHO010000201.1 GCA_013297575.1 Chitinophagales bacterium | reverse complement strand
GTGGCGCAGAACGAAGAGCCATTAGGCTCGGACCATGTTGTAGCGGCGGATTTCAATCCGCCCCAATGTTACTCCACGGATTAAAATCCGCGGCTACAAGATTGTTCGAGCCTAACGGCTCTTATATCGTGCGCTGGCAGGGTTGAACGCGTATGGGGGGCGCAGAACGAAGAGCCATTAGGCTCGGGCCATTTTGTAGCGGCGGATTTCAATCCGCCCCAATTTTCAGCAACCATTGAGAGCCGTAGGCTCGGCACATATTCTGTCATTTCAAATCTTAAAAAATGTATTGTTCGTCATGTTACACCTTGAATATCTGAAAAATATGTATCGAGCCTAAGGCGCTCCATAACTTGTTGTGCATCTGATCCACGGATTAAAATCCGCCCCAATGTTTGTCCGAACCCGTACAAAATACGTTCACCATCGGACAATTTTAATTGCAAAACATTTTATAATGATTTGATTATCATAATTTTATAAAAATGGCACAGCAATTGGCACTACGAAAGTATTATTATTCAGTGGTGGATATTTATAATGGCGATTAGTTTTTTTAAGGTTGGTTTTCAAAGCATAAAATCGGCATTGGTAAATTTAGCAAAATCGCTCCAATTGAGGTGATGAAATATCGGTTTTGTATGAAATATCAAATAAGACACCATTGATCTAAACAAAAAGATATGATTTTTAACTACCTCATCCTTGCATGGCGAAACCTGACGGCGAATAAAACCGTCTCGTTTATCAATATTTTCGGCCTCTCTATCGCGGTAGCTTGTTGTGTTACGGTGTTTCTTTTTCTTAGAAACTACTGGACACTCGATAGTTTTCACACGAATAGTGATCGCATTTTTATCGTAGAATATAAGACAGAAACGGACGGTCAACCCCAAATTTGGGGTGATACGCCAGCCCCAATGGCAAATGCTTTGGCGCATGATTTTCCACAGGTAGAGCGCACTGTGCGGGTAAGCCGAGAAGGGGTTATTGTATCCAGCGGTGAGCATACTTTTAATGAATTGGTGACCTATGCGGACACTGGTTTTTTCCAAATGTTCACTTTCCCATTGACACTTGGTAACCCTGCGGTACTTAAAGACCCATCAGCAATTATTTTGAGTAGCGAAATCGCAGAAAAGTATTTCCATGGCGAAATGCCACTTGGACGCTCCATCAGGTTAATTACAAGTAATCAAGAGAAAAAAATATTCACAGTGCAAGGCGTTGCCGCGCCATTTCCAGACAATGCCAGCCTACGATTTGACTTTTTGGTTGGTTATAGCCCTGCTATGTTGATCAAGTCCACAGAAGATTGGACGAAACGCGGCGATGGCATTTTTGTCCAACTGCATCACCCCACAGATGCAGCGATACTGACGGATCAAATGAGTCGATATCTGCCGCTTTTCAATAGCCATAACCTAGAAACGCCTGCAACGGCCTTTGTTTTAGATAATTTGAAAAATCCAGCGCCCAAGGCTTATGATATTAACCAACGTCCAACGGAGGCTGCTCATCCTCTTTTGGCCGTTATGATGTCTGCTATTGCCTTGTTGTTACTGTTGCTTTCTTGTTTCAACTATGTGAATATTTCGTTGGGTGCAGCCACTCGGCGGCTAAAAGAAATCGGTATTCGTAAAGTAATGGGCGGTCAGCGGCGACAACTCATCGGGCAATTTATGGCTGAAAATTTGCTACTTTGTATGCTGTCATTGGTGTTAGGTTTGGTGTTATGTCAAACTATTTTTGCGCCTATGATGAATGGCCTCATTGTGAATATACACCTCGGTATTTCGTTTTCTAAAAATCCCGATTTATGGTTCTTTTTATTCGGTTTGTTGGGACTTACAGCACTGGCATCAGGGGCGTACCCGGCATTCTATATTTCAGCATTCCGCCCAACTGCCATTTTTACTGGAAAACTAAAATTTAGTAACAAAAGCACGTTTCGACGCGTATTGCTGTCCACTCAGTTCGGTCTGGCTTTCGTGGCTATTATTCTCAGTGTGGTACTATTAGCAGCAGGAAAACATTGGTCCAAGATGGCTTGGGGCTACGACTCTAGTCAAACATGGGTAGTGCAACTCACCGATAGTACACAATATGGGCTACTTAAAAACGAACTGTTGAAACAGCCGGACGTACAAAGCGTATCAGGTGCAAGCCTACACGTTGGACTTGGTTCGGATCGTGAAGAAGTAAAAATAGGTGAGGTTACTACCCCTGTTCGCCGCTACAACGTGGGTGCCGGTTACGCCAATACCCTTGGTCTGCAGCTACAGGCAGGGCGATTTTTTGAGGAGAATCGCACTGTAGAGGATGAGCAGTCGGTGGTAGTGAATGAAACTTTTGTAAAAAAACAAGGCTGGGACAATGCCATCGGGCAGCAAATTCGAGTAGGTGAAAAGCAATACAGGGTTGCTGGCGTACTCAAAGATTTCAAAATGTTTGGTACGGGAGCGATAAATTCGGCCATGTTTTTCTGCGAAAAAGAAAAAGATTTTAGTTTTATGGCAGTGCGTTATGCTGCTGGAAGTGGCCAACAGGTAGCCGATCAAGCGATACGAGATTACCAGCGATTATTTAGTAGTGCGCCTATCAGTCATTTTTTTCAACAGGAAGTGTTTGACGGTTTCGATCGTACTTTTTGGAGTGTAGCCAAAAGTTTCGGCTATATTGCGGGCTTGGCCTTGCTCATTGCTTGCCTTGGTTTATATGGCTTAGCAACACAGCAATATGCTAGGCGGATGAAAGAAGTGAGTGTTCGGAAGTTACTTGGTGCATCGGTCGGTCAGATTGTACTGCTGGTCAACCGTGAGTTTATGTTTATGCTTTTGTTGGCTGGGGGTATTTCCACGGCATTGTGTTTCATTAGTTTTCAATTGATTTTTAACCAATTGGAACAGTTTGTTGGTACATATCGTCCGGGTATTTTACCTTTTTTGTTGGCCAATCTGCTGGTATTTGTCACTGCTGCGCTGGCGATAGGGCAGCATTCTTGGCGACTAGCAAAAGTGCAGTTGGGTGAGGTGTTGAAGAATAGCGAGTAAGGTTATTGTTGAATGAATTTTTGGTTGTCCGAACCCGTACAAAATACGTTCACCATCGGACAATTTTATTTAAAAAATATTTTATAAAAAATTGATTATCAAAATTTTATAAAATTGGCACAGCAATTGGCAATATTTAAGTTAAATTAATTGCTATGATCTACAGTTACTTAAAACCCGCATACCGAAACCTCCGCAAACAAGGCGGTTTTACGGCCATCCATATTTTGGGGCTTACAATTGGTCTATCGGCTTGCTTGCTTATAGCCGTAAAGGCTACTTTGCGCATTCCTGTTAAATCACTTCAGAGCGAGTAAAAGGCACAAAAATATGGAGTGGTATATCAATTAAATACAAAGAAAAACAAAGTCATGATAAAGAACTATTTTAAAATCGCTTGGCGCAATCTCGTTAAAAATAAAGTGTATTCCTTTATTAATATAGGTGGATTGGCTGTGGGTATGGCAATCGCTATGCTTATTGGGTTGTGGATTCATTTTGAATGGCGATTCGGGAATGAACACACTAATAAAAGCCAAATATTTAATGTCGTCACCAATGGCATTGATGCGAATACGGGCAAAAAATTTACAACTCAAGCAACCCCTTTGCCTCTTTATACAGAATGTAAAAATCAAATTCCAGAAATAAAATATACTGCGGTTGTAAATAAAGGTAGAAAAAATGGATTGATGGTGGGTGAAAAAAAAATGGTAAAAAATGGTACTGAGGTATCAGAAGATTTTTTTAAAATATTCAAATTTGAATTTAATACAGGCGACCCCAACACCGCACTCATAGACCCCAATTCAATTGTTTTGACCCAAAGTACTGCCCATGATTTGTTTGGGAATCAAGAAGCCTTGAATCAAACTGTGCGTTGGAATAATTCAACTGATCTTAAAGTGACAGGCATCATTAAGGATATTCCACCAAGCACCTATTTTGGTGAAATGCACTATTTTATGCCCTTTAAAAATTTTGTGAATAGAGAATTTTGGGTTAAATCTATGATAAGCAATTGGGATAATTATGTATCTATGACTTACGTAGAACTTAACAGTAATGCAACAAGAGAGCAAGTCTTGCCCAAAATAAAAAACTTGATTAAGTCCAACAGCGGTAAAAATACTAAAAATGAACTTGGTATGCACGCCATGAGCGAATGGCGGCTATATGATGTGTTTGAAAACTGGGAAGCCAACAGCGGTAGGATAGTGTATGTCAGAATGTTTGCGATCATTGGGTTTATTGTATTGCTCTTGGCGTGCATTAATTTTATGAATTTGAGTACCGCTCAAAGCGAAAAACGGGCTAAAGAAATTGGTGTTCGCAAAACAGTGGGCTCTGAACGCAAGCAATTAATTTTTCAGTTTTTAATTGAATCCATTTTGATGGCGGGGATATCTATGTTTTTGTCCATTTTGATGCTAATAGGTTTATTGGCGGCATTTAATAAAGTATTAGAAATAATAGTCCCTTTTCCTTATCAAAATCCACTTTTCTGGCTTATCTGCCTATTGGTTATTGTTGTTACAGGCTTATTAGCAGGCAGCTATCCAGCATTTTACCTTTCTTCATTTTCAAGTATTAAGGCTTTGAAAGGAAGATTACAACTACCCAAATCCATTATTTCACCAAGAAAAATATTAATTGTAACCCAATTTGTAGCGTCTATTGTACTCATTATTGGTACAATCGTGATTTACAAACAAATTCAATTTATCAAAGACCGACCTATTGGCTATGATGCCAATAATGTAGTAATGGTTGATATTAAAGACGATTTATCTCGAAATTATAATACTGTAAAAAATGAATTGATGGCAACTGGTTTAATAGAAAATGTGACTAAAGCTTCACAATCTATTAATGAAACACGCTCAAATTCTGTCATTGAAGATTTTCCGGGAAAGTTGGGTGACGAAAATATGTCATTAGTAAATATTGCAACGAGTGGCAATTATTTCAACACCATGAAGATAAAATTAGTAGCGGGTAGAGATTTTAACCAATATAATTTTGAAGCGGATACCAATAAAGTGATTTTAAATCAAGCGGCAATTGATAGAATGAATATCAAAGAACCAATTGGTAAATTTATTATTGAAAGAGGTGGGAAAAGGCAAGAAATAATTGGCGTTGTTGAAAATACAATTATGGAAAATCCTTTTGAAACAGTAAGACCGGCTCGTTTTCTTTGTGATAAAGATTGGTCGGGTATTATCATGTTTAGAATTAAAGAAAATGCAACAATCAATAAAACTATTGCAGCAATAACTCCTATATTCAATAAATATAACCCCGCTTTCCCTTTTGAATATCGTTTTGCGGATGAAGAATATGAAAAAAAAATAAAATTTGAATTAATGGTTGGCAAACTCGCCTCTTTCTTTTCCATTCTTGCCATATTTATTAACTGCCTCGGTCTTTTCGGTTTGGCAAGTTTCATAGCCGAACAACGCACCAAAGAAATCGGTATTCGTAAAGTCTTAGGTGCATCTGTTGCCAATGTTTGGCAAATATTGTCGAAAGATTTTGTGATTTTGGTTGTCATTTCATGCTTTATTGCTGCACCAATTGCTTATTATTTTATGCATATTTGGCTTCAAAAATACACCTATCGAACGGAACTATCCTGGTGGTTTTTTGCTATTGCAGGGCTAGGTACTTTGCTGATTACGCTTTTCACGGTGAGTTTTCAAGCAGTGAAAGCAGCATTGGCCAATCCGGTTAAATCGCTTCGTTCAGAGTGATGAAATCGCTGCTGAGCAAGCGATACCTCGAGGGGGTGTTGGAAATTTTTCATGTAAAATAGAAAGCACTCCAATAACAAACAACAACAAATAACGCCACTAATAATTAAGGCTATGTATCAAAATTATCTAAAACTCGCCATTCGCAACCTCTATAAAAACCGCCTTTATACCACGCTCAATGTCCTTGGACTTGGTGTAGGGATTACTTTAATGATATGGGGATACCAAACCTACCGTTTTTGCACAAGTATGGACGATTTTCATGCCGACAAGGAGCATTTATTTCGGGTTGTCGTCAACCGAGAGGGCAACGATGACCTCAAAGGTGTTTGTCCGCTCCCTGTGGCAAAAATGGCACAACGCGATTTTGCCAGCATTGCCGAATCGGTGCGTTGGGACAGTCGGGGCTGCGATATAAAAGGCGATCAAAGCGAGCCGTTTTCGGAGGAAGTGCATTTTACCGATCCGTCTCTTTTCACGATGTTCAACTTTCCACTTGTATCGGGCACGTATGACTTAGCCGACAAAAACAAGGTGCTGCTGACGGAGAAAATGGCGGAAAAATATTTTGGCAAAACCAATCCTTTGGGCAAAACTTTGCTGCTTTATACTGGCGAAAAACTATCGCTACCGCTTCAGGTGAGTGGTGTTTTGAAAGATGTACCTTCTAATTCGTCTTTCCGTTTTAAATTTATTACGAATATCGAAAACTTGAAGACAAGCGACTCCACTTTCCTCCAACCCGATGATTGGACATGGTTTGCAGATGCCGTCATTTTAAAAATACCTAACGCCGACGATGCGGCACATTTGGCCACAGATTTTAATCAATATCTACCCCAACAAAATGCCGCTCGTAAAGATTGGCAGGTCACAAAATTTCATCTGTTGCCCTTGTCAACGATCAACGACCAAGCGGAATACATTTCATTCAATGGTTTGGTGGGGCGTCCCAATGATGGTGCGACTTATGGCGGGTTGATCATGGCCTGTTTAATATTTTTCTCGGCTTGTCTCAATTTTGCCAACACTACTGTCTCGCGTTCCAATCGCCGTCTGCGCGAAATGGGTGTGCGTAAAGTGATGGGCGGTACCCGCGCCCAATTGATGCGACAAATGCTACTAGAATGTTCGGCAGTGGTCGCTATGGCGATCTTTGTTTCGGTGGTGATGGCCAGTTGGTGGATACCAACAGCAAATAGCATGTTTGATGATTTGGAGTCACGTGCCGATTTTTTGAACGACCGAATTTTACAGGTGTATCTATTGGGTTTATTTGTATTCACCACATTGGTAGCAGGATCTTATCCAGCGTTTTATATCAGTAGTTTTAATCCGAGTCGAATATTTAGGGGTGCGATAAAATTTGGTGGAAACAACCTTTTTTCGCGGGTTTTACTGGGTTTACAAGTCGTTGTATCGCTGATTACAGTGGTGGCGGGTGTCTCCTTTTCTCGTAATGCCACTTTCCAAAAAAACTACGATTACGGCTATAACCGCAGCGATTTAATTGGCGTATCTGTACCCGACCAAGATACCTATAATGCACTCCGCAACGCAGTACAAGAACTACCGGGCGTGGAATCGGTGGCTGGTACGCGACACCATATTGGCTTTGGCAACCGCTCCATAACGGTCGAAGCAGGCGGTAAAAAACGAGAAGTCAATTACTTTGAAGTGGGCGATAATTACACCCAAGTGATGAATCTGCACGCCTTGTCGGGGCGTCTATTAGAAACGCAAAGGGAGTCGGATTACAATAACGCCGTGTTGATTTCTCAAAAAATGGCGACCGAATTTGGCTGGACCAATGAAACGGCCGTGGGGCAACAAATCCGAATAGATACCGCAACCTATGCTGTGGTGGGTGCGATAAATGATATCCAAATGCACGTTTTTGAACCGCTGGCACCGGCTGTTATGCGGCTGGTTAAGCCCGATCGCTATACAAATTTGGTCATAAAGGCACGCCCGGGCGAACTCCTTTCTGTACACGACCGCGTAAAAGCCCAGTGGGCGCAATTGTACCCACTCAAGCCTTTTCGCGGTTTTTATCAAGACGAGATTGCGGTGGAAGCCATGAAGGTAACACAGAGCATCGCTACTATTTTTACGTGGTTTTCTGTGGTGGCGATGTTACTCACAGCAACGGGGCTTTTTGCTTTGGTTTCTTTGACAATATTGAAAAAAATGAAGGAAATCGCGCTACGCAAAGTGGTAGGTGCCAAGCCGAGCCAAATCCTTTTATTGGTTAGCAAAGGCTATGCTTGGATTTTTGGTATCGCAGTAGTGATCGGGTGTTGGGCTGGTTTGGGCATAACCCGATTCCTGATGGATACAATTTTTAAGATCAATGTAGGTGTTCAGCCTTTGACCATGGTATGGGCTGTGCTGTCATTGTTAGTGATTGCGATGGGAACGGTGGGATTCAAGGTTCGGCAGGCATTGAATGCCAATCCTGCGGATGTATTGCGGGCGGATTAATGTCTATTGCAATAATTAAATGCACTCACCTAGATAAAATAAAGAAAATATGTTACAAAACTATCTAAAACTCGCTTACCGCCACCTCCTTAAACAACGTGGTTTTGCGGCGATTAATATCCTTGGTTTGGCACTGGGGCTTTCTTGTTGCTTACTCATAGCACTTTGGGTGATGGATGAATTGAGTTATGATCGTTTTCACAAGAAGGCCGATCGCATCTGTCGGATTGATTCTGATATCAAATTTGGGGGCACCGAATCACATGTGATTGAGGCATCCGCTCCACTCGGCCCTACTTTGGTCAAAGATTATCCACAAATTGAATCTTACTGCCGCTTGCGCAATTTTGGCGCCATGCAAGTACGGTTAGGCGAAGATTTGCTGACAGAAGGTGCAGGTATATTTGCAGATAGTACATTTTTTAATGTGTTTAGTTTCTCATTGGTAGAAGGTAACCCAAATACAGTGCTGAATCAACCCAAAACGGTAGTCATCAGCGAAACCA
>JAAFHO010000200.1 GCA_013297575.1 Chitinophagales bacterium | reverse complement strand
CAAAGGCCGTACTTTAGTCCTGCTCAAACCCAATACTTATATGAACCTAAGCGGTAAAGCCGTACGATACTGGTTACAAAAAGAAAAATTAACACCCGAAAACCTCATGGTTATTTGTGACGACCTTAATCTAGATTTCGGGCGGATCAGGATACGACCCAATGGCTCCAATGGTGGGCATAATGGCTTGAAAAGTATCCAAGAATTACTAGGTACTACCGATTATCCTCGGATGCGAATGGGTATCGGGAGCGCGTTTTCCAAAGGCAAACAAGTCAATTTTGTGTTAGGGAAATGGACTGAAGACGAAAAAGCCGAATTACCCAACATCCTCGAACGCGCAGCCGAAGCCGCCCAAACGTTTGCTACAATAGGATTAGACAGGGCAATGAATCTTTATAATAAATGATGCAAAATATTCTTTTCAACATGCGTAATACCATCCTTATCCTCGCGATGCTCTCCTTTTTCCAATCCAACGCTCAACTTTCGGTGGCTAAAATATTCACCGATCATGCCGTATTACAACGCGACAAACCATTGAATATATGGGGATGGGCAAAGGCTGGTACCAGCGTTTCGGTCCAACTGAATAGCGTAACTAAAACTGGTAAAACCAATTCGGAAGGTAAATGGAGTATTACATTTCCTGCTTTTGATGCAGGCGGCCCTTATACGATGAAGGTGCAAGCAGAAAAAACAGTGTTGGAATTGAAGGATATTTATATCGGGGAAGTGTGGCTCTGTTCTGGGCAATCTAATATGGAATGGCCTTTATCATTAGCTAATAATGCTATTACGGAAGTGAAGCGCGCCCGCGACCCTAAAATAAGACATATTAAACTGGAATGCGACCTGAGTCTTACGCCTAAGGATGATTTGATACAACCGCGCACCAATTGGACCGTTTGTTCTCCCAAAACATCCGCAGATTTTACAGCAGTAGGCTATTTCTTTGCACGCCAACTACGCGAGCAACTCGGCGAAGATGTGGCTATTGGCCTTGTAAATAGTTCTTGGGGTGGCTCGCAAGTGGAGTCGTGGATCAGCAAAGAAGGCATGGCAGCCACCGATGCACTCAAATCTTACGCCAATAATTTCCCAAAATCGTGGGAGGAATGCGATCTTATCCTTAAAAATCGGGTACTCAAGCATTGTTTTGGCGAACGTATGCAACCCGATAGCGCGCACCAAGAATCGCTTTATACCCAACCCGGTTTCGATTTTACCACGTGGCCAACAGGATCGGCACCGCTGGCTTGGGATTGGCAGGGTATTTGGGCTTTTAGAGGAACGGGGTATATGGCCCGCAAAGTAGAAGTGGCGGAGTTTTTGGTGGACGCACCTGCAAAAATATATTTAGGGGAAAGCGATTTTCCTGTCAAAGTATGGGTAAATGGTCAACCAATGGAAGTGGATACCACCAACCACAAAATAACAGCGACCGTCCCTGTGGGTGTTTTCAAAACAGGCAAAAACGATCTTTTGGTCTATATTGGCGCACAAAAAGAACCCAATTGGTGGGGAATGGGGCTGCATGGCGCACCCAAAGACCTGTACATTCAATGGCCCGATTTTACTATCCCAATTGATGGTGGAAATTGGCATATCATTCCATCGTGGAATACGCCGCATACTTTTGCCCGTTCGCAAAACAACGCCGGAGCCATACTGTATAATGCCATGATTCACCCGCTGGTACCTATGGCAATGCGTGGCGTGCTTTGGTACCAAGGCGAAAACAATGCCGAGCGTGCTTACCAATACCGCGCATCGTTTCCGGCTATGATTCAGGATTGGCGACAGGCGTGGGGCGATGAGTTTCCGTTCCTTTTTGTGCAATTATCGTCATTTGGATCCGATGTGTCGGCCAATGAGGGCAGTAACTGGGCCGAACTGCGCGAAGCACAAGAAAAAGCACTAGAATTACCCAATACAAGCATGGCCATCACCCTCGATATTGGTGATGCTGCTGATATTCACCCGCGCAACAAACAAGATGTGGGTAAACGTTTGGCTTTAGCAGCGTTGAACACCGTATATAATAAAGATATTCCTTACCAAAATCCGCGCTTGCTGGCTGTAACTTGGGAGGCGGCAAGTGCTGTACTGAATTTTGAGAATGCAGGTACGGGTTTGGTGGCTAGGGACAAATATGGCTATATCAAAGGTTTTGAAGTGGCGGCAGCCGATCAAAAATTCTATTACGCCAAAGCCGAATTCCTAAATGACCGACAAATATTGGTTACTCACCCGGAAGGTATGAAGCCTGTCTCTGTACGGTACGCCTGGAGCGACGCACCCGTAGATGCAAATGTATTTAATAGCTTTGGATTGCCACTCGGGACGTTTAGAACCGATAATTGGAAAGGGAAAACGGAGGGGAAAAAGTTTGAATGATATAGATGTGGCATATCGTAAGGAAAGGGATTGGATTTCTTGGAAAATCTTATAACTTTTAATTGGATAAAAATTATTATAATGGCAACGTGTAGAAGAATTTTAATCAAAGGTTTTGATAAAGAATTATTTACCCAACTGATAAAGAAAAACTATTCAATTGGAAGAAGTATCATTTTAGACTATCAAAACACCGGGATTTTTCTTGATCAGATGCATTGTGCTTTTATTATATCGGATGCATTCTATGACGGCTGGATTGAGGTAGATTTAGACTTTAACAAATCAATTGAAGAGCACGACAATTTTTTAATCGAAATTTCAAAAAAATATAATTTGCTTGTACTTTTTGGATATAAACAGACGACATCAGGGGAGGCAAAATTTTTAATCATCAATCATGGAGAGGTGCTGCGTTCAATTTATCAAAAGGTATATTCTGAACCATTTCGGGTTGTAATGGAGAGCAATTTTGGTGAAAGATTAAATTATGAAAACAATTTTCAATACCCTGAGATTGGTCAAGATATTGATGGTTTTAAGTTCAAGTATTTAGACTTTTATACAGATATACAGGAAATGTTTGCCGAAAAAGGATATGGCGGAGAAAAGAATGAGAAATTTGATGAAGAATATCTACATCTTGAATATCTAAAGTAGGTTTGAGGTTTTAATAAAAAAAATATTGGCGTATTTTTGGGTAAACTATTTGCTAAATTTATATAATTTTAAAAATATTATTTTTAATAGTTTAAAAATCAATAATTTGAGATAAAAAATATTTTTAAAATTATAAAAAATATTGACTATTTGTCCGCCACCCAAATTCCCGTAGGGAATGTATGTTATTTTGCGCGTTTTTACATGAAATTCCGTAGGGATTTGGGTAATTTACCCTATTCATCCTATAAACATATATTCCCTCCGGGAATTTTTTGGTGGCGGCTGGATAGTCGTAATTTCGCAGCGATATTACAAAAAATATCATAATAATGGTTGGATCTCCCTCACCTTCCTCCGCCATTCCAAATACCCCGCCACCGCCATCAACAAAAATACAAAATACAGCACTGTA
This sequence comes from Chitinophagales bacterium, assembly GCA_013297575.1. GTDB lineage: Bacteria > Bacteroidota > Bacteroidia > Chitinophagales > Saprospiraceae > M3007. The sequence continues at coordinate 5,330 of JAAFHO010000200.1, read as the reverse complement.
GTGGCGTAAAGCCCTTTTGCAGAATAAATAAATAAGTAAAGAAAATCCACGGCAATCCAAAGTATCCAGTTTTGGAGGAAACGCTTATTCATCCACCACTGCGCCGAAATACTCATTACGGTAGCAAAGGCATCAGGCCAAGGCATGGCAGCATCGGTAAATTGGTGCATGGTATAGCCCAGTGCGAGCGTTCCCAAACCTTGTACAACCAGCACCCACAGCCAATGTGCAGGCGTAAAAGTACGCACTACAATTTTATCATCCGAGGCTTTGCTACTTCGGCTCCAATCTATCCATCCTTGTACCTGCATCAGTACAAAAAAAACTTGCAGTAGCATATCGGAATACAGTTTGGCCTCGTAAAAAATCCAAGCGTACAACACCACCATAACGATACCAATAGGGAAAGCCCATACATTGCGCTGCACGACCAACCACACGCTGATCGCACCAAGGAGGGCGGCAAAGAGTTCTAATGGCGACACTTTATCTTGATTTGATGATTGAATTAGTTTGTAATATTTTTATGCTCTACGCACAAAAAAAGCCCATTTTTAGCCGTAATTAACCCTTTTTACACCATAAAACTATTATGGCTACGAAAAGAGGCTTGTCTGACTAAAAATGGGCAATTGGATATGCGCAAAATAACCTAGTTGATTTTATTCACTAGCCTTCCTAAGTATGCCATCGTTATTCATTTCTTTTACCAAAAAGGCATCTTTGAAACCCGAAGCAATCAAGCGGTCGCGTGCAGTGGTCGCTGATGATAGATCCGCCAAATTGGTCAAAAGCATAATAATCGCGCCGGATTCACTTTGACGCGCATCTACGCGGCCACCAGCCTTTTCTGCTTTTTTAACATCAAATTTAGAAGCATCGCCAGTAAGTGAGCAGATCCGTACCATATACTTTGTGCCAGGTGCATCGTTAATGACGAGCATTTTATTATCCTTCTTTTGCGTAGAATGGGTTACAGGTGCTGCAAACAAATCGGGTAAAGACCCTTGATTATCGACAGGTGTAAACGATGGTGCTTGACTAGTGGGTGCGCTTGCTTTAGGCGTAGGCGTATTCGTCTTTGGTGCAGTCGTATTTGCTTTTGGCTGAGTGGTCGTTCCTTTGCTACCACTTGTTTCCTGAATCAATTCGGGCATTACAGGAACAGTAGGTGCTGTCGAAATTTGTGGTTTTGAAGCAGAGGGCAAATCAGTACCCAATTTTTCTACTACCACCACTGCATCATTATAACCCTGTGCCATAATAAGCGCTTGTGCCAGTTCTGCATCTGCTTGTACCGACCATACGCCTACACGGATACGCGTAACACCATTATCAGGACGAACATAAAGGTTGCCATAAGCAGCCAATTCCGCGTAATCGTTCATAACGATGGGTTCATCAGCAGTTGCGGTTTTTATTTGTACCGCAAATTGAGTTACGGGCAATGCCGGCACCACTGGTGCTGGTGCTACGTTTTTGCCTCCGGGGGTACGCTTATCCGAAATCATAGAAATACCATCATTGTTTGCGCTTGAATTGACCGCAAGTGAGGCATCAATATCGCGTTCATCTACAATAAAGGCATCTTTTTTAATGGCTTTTGCTTTCTTAAGGGCATCTACAGCATCATTGCGATTGGTAAATACGCCCAAGCGTACTTTGCTTAATTTACCTTCTTGCGAAGCATAAATTTTACCATATTCCGTCAAGGACTCAAATTTGGTCAAATCTGGTTCTTTCGCTCCAAGTGGTGTAGCGGCCAATTGGATAGCATAACCACTGATCAAAGATTTGCTAGGCAAAGGAGTAGTAGCCGTATTCGTATTGGGCAAAGATGGCAAGGGAGTAGTCGTGTTGTTTCCAGTATTACCGATATTAGTATTCGTATTGACCAAATCACCGGGCGTATAGATTGGCGGGATGTAACCTTGATTCTGACTAGCCGATTCTTGTGGGCGTAAAACATCTACTTTTGTGGCACCATTTCGTTGTTTGGCTTGTTCCATATCAACAACAGCCACTTCGCGACCCGTTTTTTTATTCATACTCACCTGATTGATCGTCGTTTGCGATCCAGCTGCACCAGAGAAAATATTGGTCGTCACATCGGCATATCCTTCCCGAACAAGTTGAAGGGTATAGGCTTTTCCGGCTTCCAAATTCAAAGTATATTGACCATTATAATTGGTATATGCTTCTATAGGGCTACCAGAAGGCCAAGGCAATGCAGATACTTTTGCGGAGTAGATGGGTTCTTTTGTTTCGTGTTCCACTACTGTACCGAGTGCTTCGGTAAGTGCGGTGGATGAACTGGTTATCGGTGAAATACCGTTATTAGTACCCAAAACCACTGCAATATCGTGTTCACCTGCAGAACTGATTTGAACCGTACTGGAAGGAAAACCCGATTTGCGTACAGTAACCGTACAATTGGCTTGACCTTTTGAGGTGGCAAATTCGTAGCGGCCTTGCTCGTCGGTACGCATAATACCCGCGCCACAACCAGAAAAATCAATTTCTGCATTAGGGACGACTTGCTGGTACTGATCGCGAACGGTGATCGAAAATTCTTCCCGCGCTTTTCCTAAACGGTAAATATCTTCGTTGCCTTTACTATCGCTGCGATTGCTGGTGAAATACCCCGTATTTGATTTGGAATCGTATATAAAACCGTAATCATCGCGTGGTGAATTTACGCCCGGACCTAAGTTTACGATATTGGTCGCATAACTATTGACAAAATCAGCACGGAACACATCCAAGCCGCCTAAGCCATTGTGCCAATCGGAGGCGAAATATATATCATTACCATCAATAAATGGCGATATTTCATTGCCTGATGTATTTATGGTTGCGCCCAAGTTACGTGGCGAACTCCACATGCTCGTTGTAGCACTATAAGTAGAGGAGTACAAATCCCAACCACCTAATCCGCCCGGCATATTAGAGGCGAAATAAACCGTATTTCCATCTTCCGATAGCCAAGGGAAACCAATGGCATAATCAGAACTATTGAATTGGAATGGCTTTGGGCTGATCCATTTGCCATCATTATTTACATCGGCTAGGTAAAGGCTCATTTCGATACCTTTTGTTGCAATTTGACGTGTACCGTCGATAAATTTATTATGACAAAAGGCAACTTTATTGCCAGCGCCGGAATACGCTACTGGGCCTTCGTTAAAATAGGTACTTTTTTGGAGATCGGCAACCAAAAAATTAGGCCGTTCCAACATGCCATCGCTGAGGCTACGGCGGGTAATGAAAAGTTCATTTGTGCCAGCACCGCCTTCGTTTTTAGGCGATTTTCGCGTGATATCGCGCCGCGCAGAACTATAAATGACCCAGTCCCCAAAGAAAGCGGGCGAATAATCGGCATTTGGCGTATTGATCAATTCATTTTTAGCCGTAAAAGCACCGGCGCGTTGGGAGGCGGTGGTGGCATAGTCGCACATTGCCGCATAATGTTGACCTGTAGCAGGATTAGCATCTGCATAGAAATTAAACCAACGTTTTGCACCGATATAATCGCCTGTTTGCATCAGGGCCTGTGCATAACGGAACGATATTTCAGGATCAACCCGCCCAAGTGTCATTGCACGATCATAGAAGGGCAAAGACTCGGTAGGGCGGTTAAGTTGGAAATAACAGTCGCCTTTACGACCCAATGCGTAAGCATTATTAGGGTCTGATTTGAGGACTTCATTGTAAGAATTAAGGGCTGTATTGTACGCATAAAGGTCAAATTGCGTATCGGCACGGCGCAGGTATTCATCGGTGGTTTGGGCAGATAATGAGATGGACAGCGTTGCTATAAGCAAAGCGAGGCACATCGTACGAAACTTCATGTTCATAACGCTATGTTTTTGCAAGTAAAATACAAATTGAGTATTCAAGATAAATGTATAGATTCGTGAATAAATAAGAAGGGTAGAGGCCATTCACGAGATCTGATGCTAGTTCCGGAGTGAGAAAACAATACACCGTACTAAGCGAAGACCAAAGCGCATGGAACTGCCCTTTCGGAAAACTTAGTATAGTAGAGGAACTATTTAAAAACGTATAACGCAACAAAAGTAACGGATATTTTCTATCTGTCAAGTTTTTTAACAAAAAAACTAAAAGTGAACTAATTCACTTTGGCCAAAAACTACTTCATGCGCCCATAAATGGAGTATGATGGAACTTTGCAGTATCAAATCACACATAAATTATTACGCTATGAAAAACATCTTTTTTGTCCATTGCTTGCTCTGCGCTTGTGCGCTTTTACTGAGTTCTTGTAAATCGTCTATTACCGTAAGTGACTTACAACCGAAGGGAGAATTTTCTCAAAAACTACCTCGATTGATTCCCGTTTTTGATGTTTATCCAACTGCAACCAATCCGTTTTTAGTAACTGTGGGAACCTCAATAGACAGTGCTGTGCGCCAACCCATTTTATTGCCACCCGTACTGGACTCCTCCGAAACCCGTGGTATCAGAACCTCTTACGTGCAGGATGCTAATGCTAACGAATTACTGGTCTTTTTTGCACGGGATGTAGAAAGGAATATGACGAGAAATACAGGAGAAAGAAAAGGGTCTATTTCTTGCAAAGTTACAGCATTAGAAACCCCTGCCATTGGAAGAGGCTGGTCTTTTGCGCACTCGATTACCCTTGGTGCCGCTACACTCATGGGAGTTCCTTTTTATACTTGCAGTACTTCCATTGAAATTGAGGTCGTTATCCGTGATAGGTATTCCAATCCAGTTAGGCGTTATTGGGGTATTGCTAATGCCAAAAAATATGCCGGTTTGTACTATGGTTATCGTTTGCTAGATCTGCCACGTGCTACCAAGCTGGCTGCGTTTCAAAAAGCACTGGATAACGTAAAGAATCAGATAGAAATGGATTTTTACCGATTGGAAAAAGAACTTGGGTAAACAAAGAGTGATAAACTAATCTTATACAATATAAACCGGCTCCGCCTTTGTTAACAACGCTACCTTCCTAATTTACCCTGTAAATTAATTTTGATTTACAGGGTATTATCAGTACAACTTCTAAAAATTAAGCAGCCTAATATTATCCAACATAACCTTGCCTTTTAACGCTGAATATTGACCCGTAGCATTATTAATGGGCAGTGGTACCCTAAAGAATAACCGGTACGTAGGTTTTACTAAGGTTGGTAAATAATCCGTTAAATTTAAATATATTTTATTCCATTCGCCATCTTTAGTGGGGTTGAAGAGGTAGAGCGGAATACCTTGCTCAAAACCATCCTGACCTACGCCTACAATTTGGATGGAGAACGGAATGTCATTTTTATGGTGCAATTCGA
>JAAFHO010000020.1 GCA_013297575.1 Chitinophagales bacterium | reverse complement strand
CAGGATAATACCTGGGACATGATTGCAGCACGCCAGAAAAAACCAAATATTTGGTTAAAAACGCGCTACTATGGCACAGTTGCAGCACCTTTTATAGGCATTGCTTTGGTCGCCTTATTTGCAATGCGCCAGTTCTCAGCATCCTCAGAACATCAGCATACTGCCGCTAATGAAAATCCGAACAACGCCAATAACGCCTTAGTCCTACCTATTGACTCAGTTCAACCAGAACAAATGGCACCGATTGGAAGCGTTCCAACCAGTACTGTTGAGTCAAATAAAATTGAAGTGGCTCCAGGCAATACAGGTATTAACGAATACCCAAAATGGTACTCAAAAAACAAAGTACCTGTTGCACAAATCCGTTTCGACGTAGATAAAGGGGTAGAATACCGCAATCCTGAATCGGGTAATGTAGTCACAATTGGTGCTAATTCATTGGTATATGCCGATGGATCGCCTGTAAAAGGCATGGTGGATATGTATTTCCGCGAATATCGTTCCATCCCTGATATGCTCGCTTCTGATGTACCGATGCACTACAACGACGACCGCGGGTCTTTCTTTTTCAATTCCGGAGGCATGTTTGATGTACGCGTAAGCCAGTCGGGGAAAGAACTCTTTATGGCACCTGGCGAGGCATATCAAGTGGACTTTACGGCTAAAGACAATTTGAGTAAAGCCAGTCTATTTTATCTGGATGAAAAAGCAAACAATTGGGATTTTGTATCCGAACAGCCCTTTATGCCAGATGCACCCAAAAGCAGGTTAGCGGCCCTTAATACCTTTGATGCACGATCTCTTAACGGTAATCCCAATGTGAATTTACCGCCTATTTCCCGCGAAGAAGATGTAATTCGGGAAAATACCGACCATAAAAAAGGGGAAACCTGCCTACCTTATGCACCGAATTTTAATACTAATCAAGTTGTAAAACGGTCGTTAATAGATGAAGCCGTCAGCCCTGCTGCGCCTAGTTTTAACGCGCCAAAAGACGCAGTTGGATGGGTAAAAGAGGCCGTCAATACTGGGCTTGATCTTGCTTACGGCAAACGTACACTCCCACGTTGGTACTGCAAAAACCCAACTGGCAACGATGCCTATTTTACGAATTCGATGGATCGTAGTGAAATCAAACTGGTTTTTGCCAACGACGAAGAAATGCGCTTTTTCCCGCAGGACATCAATAATACATTTACGGAATTGAACGCTTTTAAGGATTGCTACTTTATACGTTCTACGGATACACTCTCCTTGTCCGCCTCTAGCCTTACAAAAGTAGATCAAATTTTCAACAAAACCAATATTTGGCGCAGCTTCACCATTCTTCAAGATGAAGTAGGTAAACCCGGCTGCACCATTACATTAGGTACGGAAAGGGATGGTTTCATTCGTATCCACGCTAAACTGGTTCGCAATTCCGAGGCTGGTATTATGGAAGCCAAAGATGCACAATCTATTTATAGCAAATATTGGGATTTACGGGAAAAACGGCTCAATGGTATGCTCGCCGAATTACAAAGCCTACGCCGATTTACCGAAACATCAAAAATGTTCTACACAGAAGAAGAGCGTTGTTTCACAGAAAAAGAATGGCTGCAATACTTTGAAAAAAATCTCCCTATCATGCGGGCTAGATACTCCGCATTAGCTCAAAAAGGCATGAACTCGAACGATAATTTAATCAAACAAGAAATAGAATCTTGGGCAACAATGGTGCGCGACCAAAAAATAGCGCTGGCAGATCGTGTAGCAGCGAAAATGAGCAGCGGACAGCAATTAACGGCGATGCTTTCTTTGATGAGTTTTGGTACTTATAACTGCGACCAAATCTATCAATTGACCAAAATGCCGATGTACTCTGCCGCTAAATACATTTCCACAACTGGGCAAGTTATTGTAGCGCGCAACCTCAGACTTTTAGAAAAAAATTCTAGGTTATTCCTATCCATGAAGGATCCTGGAAAAATATGTATCTTGCCAGGACGAGCCCTGGATGTGCTATTAACAGATGTAATGGGGCGCACTTTTCACATGACCAGCGCCGATTACAACAAGGTAATCGCTAAGGAAAGAGGCACTTATACACTTACCATGACAGACGTGACAGAAACCATGAAATCACCATCCGATTGGGCTAATTTGCTAGGTATTTAGCAAGGCGTTGAATGTGGATACAAATATTCAACGCTCTCCAAGTGATACAATAACAGAATTTGCCTATTGTCGGGGCGATGCCCCCAGCCCCGATAATAGGCACATACCAACCACAGAGTGGTTAAACTTGAATAGCCCTGAATGAAATTCTGGGATTTAAAGGGGTTAAACCCTTTCAGGGTTATTAAACATACACCCCTTAACCCCGAATTTTATTCGGGGCTACTCAAGTTTGACCCTTATCAGGGTCGGGATTAGTTTAATCTGACGACACTAGACTAAAAATCACGCTGACACGGTACGCTTACAGCATATCATTGCATGAAAAATCCTATTACTATACGTTTGAGACAGCCTCTTTTTTACATTTAACTATGCTTTCCCCTTCTTCAAAGTCCCTTTCAACAAGTACACCGACCGCCAAAAGATCAATAGAATAAGTACGCTAAACAATGGCCACCAAGCCACTGGACTTCCTGTATTTATAGGCGAACTACCGCTTAATCGCGCAGTATAAGTCATCGTAAAAATCAACCAAACCCAAAATACATATGCACTCTGGATACTCGTTAATAATGGTATATTCAATGTGGGGCGGCTCATCAAATAGGGCATAGCGACCACTAATCCATAGGCAATTGCACCACCCAAGACCCTTATGGGCAACAATTCGAAATGACTCATGCTTACGCTCACTGCCAGCAGGCACCAATGTATAACGTGTACAATAGCAAAATCACGAAACAGCAAATATTTTGTCTGGAAGGTTTGTGTATGCCGATCAAATTTTGGCATCAGGGTGGCATAAATCATCAGAAATACAAAAAACAAGAGCGATACGCGTCCAGATAACCGCGCCGCACCTTGAAAAAAGCGCGTTGTTTCGCCTGAACTTTCTTGCCAAGCCAAGAGCAATACCAGTAATTCCAACACCAGTCCAATGGTAAGGAAACGAGGTGCAAGTTTATTTAAGGTAGTAATCATGGCGCAAATTTATATAAAATTAAAATCAGCGCGTGTATTAGTTCATTCTTTTCCATTTCGACACCATTCCTAAAGGGCAGAAATTTACTAAATTTGTGATTCGAAACATCAACAATGCAAAACCTGCCTCTTAGGCATGAAATTTAAGTAAAGCGTTTTTGTTTAGTACTTCATGCTTTGATAATGTCTAATATTTTTAAAACTGAATTCCCCAATTCAATACCACATTGCGCCCCATATCCCGAATTCCCACATACCTCAAACGAGAAAGGTGGTTGTTATAAATCTTATTTGTCAAATTAGTACAGGTCAATGTAAAGCGCATTTTTTTGTAAACCGTGCCCGCACCCATTGAAAACAACCAATATTGTGGAGATCCTGTTTCGTAAGTTGATATATGGTTTTGCGCTGCCGTGTAAGTTGCATTAAAGGATAAATAAGTATTATGGAAGCGATTAGAAGTTGGTACATACCATTTGGCTTTGCCTAACAAGCGATTAGCAGGGGTAAAAGGCAGCCAGGAGCCGTCTGTTGCACGGGCATTGAGGAAGGAATAATCAATGGATACTTGCCCTATTGCTTTATCTTTCCATTCTAAGCCCGTTTCAAATCCTTTGAAAACGGCGTTGGTTTGTTGGTACCGAAAAAGTGGGACATTTTGAAATAACTCATTGGTAGGGGCAATAAAGATATAGTTTTGGAAATTATTTTGAAAAATACCGCCCCGCAGTATCCAGGCGTTTTTTTGATATTGTGCCGACATATCTATGTTCCTACACCGTTCTGTTTTTAAATTGGGCAGACCCAAATCCCAACGATTTGTCCCTTCATGTAGGCCGTTTGAAGATAATTCTGCAAGGTTTGCAGGGCGAAAACCTGTTGCAAGATCAGTTTTGAAAACCCAGTTTTTATACAATAAACTCAAACCGATAGCACCATTAAGGGCATCATAAGCACGATTAAAGGCAGACATACCGCTATTCGCATTGTTCAATTCTTCTGTCACAAAGGTGTGAATATTCCGACGGTCATAGCGCAAACCCGTTTCAATATGTGTTGTGATTTGGTCGCCATACCATGCCTTTTTAATATAGCTAAACACAGCACCTTCCGCTATTTTGGCATCTGGCACCACCGTCCGCGTGCCATAATTTGTATTGGTTTGATACATCCCTGCTACGCCATTTATCCATAAAACATGATCCAATAATTGTTTTTCAATACTCGTATTGATACTAATTGTATTTAGCAATAAATTGAGTTCAGTTTCTTCTTCACCTTCTTGTTCCTGTCTGAGGTTGGATTGCGCACCCAAAGTTGCTTTCCAAGTTGTCTTTTCATCTATCTTAATCGTGTTTCGGCTACTTAGTATATTATATAAAACATTATGATGCTCATCATCAAATTCACGCGCCCATCTTTCTTCGGTGGCGATGTCATTTATCTCGGAAGAATCTTTAATAAATGCAAACTGATTATAAGTCGTATGAAAACGATTTTCAGAAGTCCAGCGCGGTTTATGAATGATATACCCCGCTTTGAAATTATACATCGCAAAACGGGTATTAGGCGCACGATTGCCGTTACCATCCGAGTAATCAGCGTGGCTCTCCACACCTCCCCTCAGTATCAATTCGTTTTTATGCGTAGTTTTTTGTTTAAAACCATAATCAACACCTACGCCGAGCGTATTAGAAAACAATTCAACATTTAGATTCTGCATCTTGTTGTAGTTAAAATGCCTATTCTGACCATCTAATGAATCCACTTTTTCTTCAATGATATTAATAACACCGCCCATTGCATCTGAACCAAACAATAGTGCCGCAGCACCTTTAATCAATTCGACGCGCGCTACACCTACTTCCGACAAGCCCAATCCGTGTTCGTCCTCCCATTGCTGGTCTTCCAAACGCAAACCGCCAACATTCATCTGCAAGCGATTGCCATAAAGCCCGCGAATAACTGGTTTTGAAATAGGCCCTGTTGTCAATTGGCTTACGCCAGGTAAATGCGACAAAGCATCCGACAAAGTTTGTCCGCCGATTTCCTTCATATCACTATGGGTTAACGAAACAATATTGCGGCTAGTAGTAATGAAAGAAGGTTTAGATTCCGTTATAAAAAAAGTGGGCAAAGACTTTTCTTCCAACGAGTCTGAAGTCGTTTGACTTATAAGAATGAGTGGACAAGCACAAATAAAGAGTATCGTTATTATTTTATGATACATAATACGTTGATTTTATGTTACAAAGATCTTTTATTAAGGCGTAAAGTAGGCGGTCTTAGAGGTTAAATTTATAAGAAGAAAACTAAAAACAAAGGGCGTTGCAGCCAAACATCAATAAAAATTGTTTTTATTGCATAACTTCAAAGGCACACATTAATTTTTTACTATTTTGTATGGTCGCTAAAGGCGGCCATATAGTTACCTTTCCTTGTAGATTACGCGAATAAAGGCTTTAATATACTAAAAGGCTGATATTTATGAGCGCACTAACTCATTATTCGACCTGTTTTTGTATTACAAAATATTTTTTTTAATTTTATTTAATTTTGCAAAATTTTTACTAAAAAAACAATACCTTGTGCCGTATTTTTACTTTAATCCAAATTAATATAGTGCCGTAGTGCCAATTTATTTTGTTTGGTTCAAAAGCATTTTTTTTACTTCGCATATAATATATTGAAAATGAAAAGATTAACAACACAATTTATCCTTTGCTCTGCATTATGGATGGTTGCATTCCAAACTAGTTTTGCGCAATGCTACGAATTAGGTACTGCTACTGGGCAGCTATCCCCCATTTTAAAAACCACAACTAACGGTTTTTGTCCTTCCACTGCGCAGCCTACAGGCAACTGCGATTGCCCAGCGGGTTTCGTAGCCGTTGGTTATGAAGGACTGGAAGGCAACGTATATGGTGCAATGGTACTCAGCCAGTTCAAATTGAGGTGCAAACAATTAAATGCCAACGGTACTTTGGGTGCCAGCGTATCCGTAACTTGTGCCAATGGTACAAATGTAGGCAATTCAGCCGATGGCCCAGTTGATGCCGCAGCAGGCCAAGCCTTGGTAGGTGCTGAGGTAAGAATTGGTTGTGCTATGGACGCAGTAATGGGAAAAACCAAACTGCTTTCAGAAATTTTGGCTGGATTGCCCAATGCTACGAGCAATAATATAACAGGCATTGGTGGTACAGGTGGAGCACCTGCTGCACCTATGTATGTCCCTGATGGAAGTGTAATTGTTGGTATGGCAACATTTGTAGAGCCGGGCAATACGCCAGCGGGTTCCACAGGTATTGTATCTGGGGTGGCTTGGCGCTATAAATCAGTTAACAATGTGGCTTGCGCTGCGGCATGTGCGATTAGTGCTATTTCAGTCAGTAATATTTCTGCCTGTAATAACCAAGGTACACAAGCGGCAGGTGATGATACCTTTACCGCAAATGTTACAGTAACGTTCTCTGCTCCAGCAACCAGCGGAACATTAAACCTCACTGGCGATGGAACAGCATCGGTTGCCGTGGGTTCGTTGGGCGCAACTTCTTATACCTTTACAGGTGTAACCATGAGTGCTGATGGTACTCCGATCAACCTTACGGCTACTTTTTCAGCCACACCTACTTGTACGTTATCGAATAGTAATGCTGGTACAGCACCAGCCTCTTGCTCAGTAGCACCTCCAAGTTGCTCTATAACAGGGATTACTACTTCTAGTATTTCTGTTTGTAACAATAATGGTACACCAAATAATGCTACGGATGATACTTTCACCGCTAACGTAACGGTTACTTTTTCTAACGCACCAGCGAGCGGCGTATTGAACCTAACAGGTAGTGCAGTGGCTTCGGTGCCAGTAGGATCTTTAGGTGCAAATAGTTTTACTTTTACAGGTTTAACGATGCCCGCAAATGGCCAATTACTACAGTTTTCGGCTTCTTTTTCGGCAAATACTGCATGTTCAGCCAGCAATTCTAACGCAGGAACAGCACCGCCATCTTGTTCATCTGTAACGGCTTCTGTACCCACCATGTCACAATGGGGTTTAATTTTGTTTGCCCTTATTGTATTCTCTATGTCTGTGGTATTTGGCACAAAGCAACAACAGGCCTTGTCTATTGCTCAAGGTAATATGGACGCTGCGCCACGCAACAAGTCAACTTTTGACACTGCCTTGTTTATGAAAGTATTGCCTTTCGTTTATGCTGGTTTTGCAGTTGTACTCGCTGCTGCTATGACATTCGGGTATCAAATCACGAGCGCGGATATTCCAGGTAGTTTGTTATCTGGTGCCGTAGTTGCTTACTTGGTACAGTTTGTACTAAAATCCACTAAAAGCAACAACTAAGACTTGTTTTGGGGTTTCTACATAAAACCTAAACCATATTTGATTTAATAAAAGCGCAGTAATAGGCCAATGGTCTGTTACTGCGCCTTTTCTAATACCGTACTCATGTCGGAAAAGAAACAAAAACAGCCCGCAAAAAAGCAAGAAACTCCTAAAGTGCCCAGTTGGAGTCTTCGTCAAACAGTCCAATCTGCCCTAAAAGATAAGCACCCCGTCTTGAAATTCTTATTGGGGTTTGTTGGTTGCATGGCCATTTTTTATTTGATGTATTTCTCCTCCTTTTACCAAAACCAGTTGGAATACCCCATCACCCAAGCACAAGCAAGTGTTGGAAATGGCCTGCTACACCTGATGGGATATGATACTAAAGCAGTCGGTGCAGCAATCGGTAGCAATGATTTTTCGATAGATATTAAAAATGGTTGCGACGGCCTCGAAGCCATTGCCATCCTTGTGAGCGGTATTCTTATTTTTCCAGCCACCAAACGCCAAAAAGCAAAAGGATTATTATGGGGTATTGGTATATTGCTACTCCTTAATATCGTTAGAATTGCGGGGTTATTTGTGGTTGGTTTAAATTTTTCCAAACAGGTTTTTGACATTATGCACGTACAAGGTGGTTTTATCGTCTTTACGCTCATCAGCGTTTTAATTTTGTTTACCTGGATGAATTGGGTCATTCAAACACCAAAGCCTCAAGCATGAAAACACTGATCCCTGCTGCATTAAAATATTTTACGTTATTTATAGTACTTTATGGCCTTTTAACGGCCGTTAGCCTAGTCCCGAAGGTTGGGGAAACCTGTAATCGGATTTACAGGCAACCGACGACAACAATCCTCAGCAAAATGCTTCCCAAGGCATATATTCAAATGAAAGGAGAGGGCGATTATTTCGAAACTTTGCGCATCGAATTTGCCTCCAAGGCCGTAGTTCAACAACAAATGGCCATTGCCAAAAAAACTGGGCAACCGATGGCGAACATCACTGGCACCAATAATCTGGTGAATTTTCAGAACCTTTTCCTCAGTTATTTCCTCTTTTATGCAGTATTGGTTTTACTTTCTCCTATCAACTGGAAACAAAAAACAGTGAGTTTGCTTGTTGGTACTGTATTGTTTTATATCTATACTGTTTTCAAATTGTACCTTATCCTGCTGATCTTTTTTAATCAGCCCGACATCGCTATTGAGCAAACAGATGCGACCACGCTACAAATCTACAAAAATATTCGTTTTTGTATGACAATGGGTACAAATGGATTGCTCGTGCTGCTCCTTTGGGCTCTGTTGGTTTTGAAAAAAAATAATTGGATGGGCTTGTTGGGTGAACAGGGTGCTTGAAATCTTTATATTGGCAATAATAGCATATTAGCGCGTAGCATGCTCGGGGCAATCCAGCCGAAACTCCGTTTGTGCAAGTGGTTTATTTAGTAAATTACAATAATACTCATTTCCATTTTTTTGTAAAAATTGACAAGTTTGGCACATGCGCTGGATGGTAATAATGCCTGCTTGGTGTAAACGGTGGATCATTTGAAGTAGACTATCAAGCAAAACCGCCTTCTGTTCCGAGGTAAGTGTATCAAAAGATTGAAGAAAAGGATTAGCAAAAAGTGCGGCTTGATGTACCGCTTTCTGGCCTGTATCAGAAAGATGTATCTCGTAACTGCGGGTATCCGAAGCATTGGTTATTTTTTCTATTAGACCTTTTTCAAGCAATGATTTTACGGCATCACTAATGGTTGCTTTGGTCATGTTGAACTCTTGTGCGAGGTAACTAACCTTACATTTTTCAGCAGTATGAAATTTTAAAAATATCAGTACTTGTATTTGTATTGGACTGATATTCAATACTTTGGCTTCATTCCATAACAATACTCGAAAGCCTTCTGATAGCCTTTCCAGTGCAGCAACAACTCGAAACTCAATGGTTGTGTTTTGTACTTCAACATTAAAAATACTTTGATCCATATTTTGATTATATTATAGAGAAAAATAAAACATGTGCTACTCCATCAGGTATTATTCAGGACAGGAAGCATCTTCTGTAATACACAGACGCTTCACTATGCCCAAATAACACCTGATTTTTCGCCCCAAAGTTAGCACTCCTATCTATTTTTTCCAAAAAAATTAATCACATCCCTGCATCTCAATGATAAAGTATCCTATTGAATTTATATTTTTTTCTATTGCTTTATCTGCTTGCTCCACATGGCAAAACTTGCATTCCTTGGAACTCAGGGTTTGCCCTTCTTGACCTTTTTGGGCCAGATAATCTCGGCCATAGGCATAAATTTGATCTGTATCCTTTAACGTTTCCGGAACTAGTATGTCGAAGTGCATGATATTACCATCTTTTTTGGTAACATAGGTATCAAAAACTGCCAATTTCATAGAAGTAAACTGTTGATTTTTAATTATTGAAGTTATTTTTCCAAACCCTACAAAAGCGGCTATCCAAAGTAAACCTTTGCCAAAAAAGAAAGCAAAACCTAAATAACCATAAAGTTTAAACCGATTTAATTTTCCCATTATTGAAGTGTATTAAAATTCACCTTCATTGATATATGGGTGGCACCATAGCACTACAGTCATAGTCACTGCCTTGAACCAGGCCGAATACATAGCCTCGATTACTTCCGCAGAATGTCCTTTTTTAGCCAAAAACCCCTTAATTGTAAAAGTAATAGGGAAAATAAAAGCAACCAAATAACGAAAATGTATAATGGGCACTGCGTCCACATGATCTGTTTTATTTTTTTTACTAGAATGGTGTCGCAATGCAACTTCGTGTTGATAATTAAGCCATGTTTGGTCGTAAGGACGATTGCACAAATCCATTATCCATTGACCAAACCGTAAACGGACGGCACTCAGGTAATCCGAATTAGGTTGACCATTTTTAGTAAAATAATAAAGCAGATGTTCGTTGCTACCTACATAACCATACCAAAGATCAAGTATGTCATTGGTTTGATCCTGTAATACTGTTCCCGCTAGTTGAAGATATTTTTCGTCTTCATCGGTGAAAAGGACGGTCTTTTTAAGCAAATCTAAATCTGCCAGACCAATTGGGGAAGTTGAAACTTGCCCATAAGTGTACCCTTGAATTGTTTGTACCATAATTTTATTAACTGAGTTAATGTGAAAAGAATGGCACAAAGGTATAGTAAGGAATCCTAACTAAATAATTTATTTACAAAATAATAAAAATAAATTGCCTTCTCCCCCATTTTTGAGTAGTTCGAGCATTGGTTCAAATAATTATCTGTTTACGGGAAGCCATGAAACAGCACAGCGTACCGCTATACCCTCTGCTCCCTTTGCAAACATCACAATCTCAATCCCGAACAATGACTCTAGGATATACTCAACAGAATTGCGTTTACAAAACCTTCGCAACTCCCGCATTTGTTACCGCCTTTTTGGAAACCTGTGGACTGCACCTAATGAATAAAATTGGGGAAATGGGCGATATGGGGTTCGTGGGAGGGGTGAACTCGTACTGCTCCTCTAAGTTATACCCTCCAAAATGGCCCGCTTTAGTGCATCAATATGGGTAAAACCATTGAGTACTTCTGCTGGAATAAACATTTGTTGGCTGCCATTTTCAAGGGATTGAAGGATAAATGGGAATTGCCTAAAGGGGGTGTTGGGATAGACCGCCAAATATTCATCCTTGTGCAAAAACTCAAAAGGAACGGGCGCATTTTGTACAAAAGTATCCCATTCAGGCTCAATTTTCATAACGCCATACGTCAAATCACAAAGGCTACAGGGATAAGTATCTGGTGAAAATACTTTATGTGCAATATCGAGCCACATATTCCAATAGCCACTATCCGCATTATAAACAAAGATCAGTTTTTGTATCATGATTGGGGATCAAACCTAGAAGTTAACGTTTCGATATCAAAGTAGCTCTTAAAAAATTCATCGCACCAAAGGCAAACATTTTGTAAATCTGCTACTCGTTCTTGAGCAAATTCTTTACTGATCCCAATACTTTCGCCCATAGAGATTGGATCTCCATCATTAATTTTTTGGAAAATAGGGGAGGTAGAAACACGTTCTAATACATCTGCAACTTTCTCTTTTCGAGCATCACCCATGGCTTTGAATGTGCCGGGGCAGCATGGATTGATGCGCCAAAGTTGGATCGAAATTTCTTGTGGAACACCTTCTTTTCCAGTCAAAAACCCAATTCCACCACTCAGTACCTTGCAAAAATTATGGTTAGGATCTTTTAGCCATATATTTTTTTCTATCGCACGCCCACGTGCCCAATTGCCACCGAGCCACATATCCTCAGTAGCCCCCCAATAGCCCCATGACAGCGGATGCCCTTTTATCAAATAAGTCTCTTTCTCCACCAAGGGCGCGCGGTCGTCGCCGTTTACACCACGGGATTCGAAAAGATCAGCGAGTATCATCAAGCGATCGCCGGCGTGCTTATGGTAGCGGTCTATTGAAGCAATATCGAACCGTGAAACACCTTTTTCGATAAGGGTATCTAAAATTTCAGCATTCAGTAAGTCACCATTTGTTTGCAGCATGATTTGTGTACGGCCTTGATAGCGTTCATGCAATCGGTCAAGAATGGCGTAGAGTAGTTTTTTGTCGGCCAGCGGCTCGCCACCACTCAAAATGAGGCGGTCTATTGTATCTGGTAAATGATCAATAATTTGCATACACTCTTCTTCGGAGATGCGCGCGCCTTGTGGCCCACTTAAATTATAACAATGGTCGCATTTATCGTTACAAAGTTGGGTAAAAACCCAGTAAAGCGACTCGCAATGGTTAAAATTCATGATTTAATATTGTTTAATCGTTCCTAAAAAGTGTTTTCCAAAATTTAATTTCTTGGTTCATTCCTGTCCTACTATCTTGAATAAATGCCTCTAAATGATCGTAAACATGAATTTGCCCACGTTCCATTAGTGCCAAGTTATCGCCCATAAGTACGGCTTCTTTCAAGTCATGTGTAACAAAAATAGCCGTAATTTGATGTTGTTTGGCCATTTTTTTGAAAAATACTTGCATAGAGGTTCGGGTTTCTGTATCCAATGCCCCAAATGGTTCATCCAACAGTAGCAACTTGGGTGCTATAATGAGGGCCCTGCCAAATGACACCCGCTGTCGTTGCCCACCACTTAAAACCTCTGGCATTTTTTGAGCATGTGCTACCAATTCGAGGTCATCCAACATCGCCATCGTTTTTTCCCGTATAACAGAAGGCGATATTTTTCGGAGATGCAGCCCAAATGCGATATTCTCATATACCGATAAATGGGGAAACAATAAAGGTTGTTGATAGATATACACGGCCTCGCGTTGCTGTGGCGGCTGGGTAGAAATATCATTATGCTCTAAAATGATTGTGCCCTGATCTTGGCGCAACAAACCTGCTATGGTTTTTAAAAAAGTTGTTTTCCCACAACCACTTTTGCCAAGGATAGATAATGTTTGGCCTTGATTTAAAGTCAATTGAATATTATCTAAAATGACGTTGTTATCAAATGATTTGCAGAGGTGATGAATGGCTAAAAACATGGTAGTCTAAGCGTATTGATTATTGTTTGCTAACATAAAATGCCGATTGAACCAAAGTAAAATCAATGGTGGAAAAACGAGTAAGCAACTGGCTAATGCTGCAAAACCAAGGTTTGATTCTCCTATATATTGATATACTTTAATTGTTAGGGTATGCACTTTCCCCAATCCGATAACAGAGGTCAAGCCATATTCAAACCACGAAATTAGAAAAGTTTGAAAAAAACAAAGCAACAAAATGGATTTCGACATTGGTATGATAACCCGCCTCCATGCCTGTGTTACCGAGCCACCTAAGGTATAAGTCAGTTCCTCTACAGCCTTCAATTCCGTATTCCAATGGTTTAAAAATAATATGATCGAAAATGGAAATGTAAGTATAAATTGTGCCAATAATACACCTACGATATGTCCACTCAATTGGGATTTATTAAAGAAAAAATAGAGACAATAAGCATAAATCACTGGTGAAAAAGAATAAGGCAAATACGCAAGTATGTTAAAAAGTGATCGCTTGGTATGATAAGCCAGTGTTTTGCTAATCACAAATCCTGCCGAAGTAGATACCGCTGCTGTGACTACCGATATCAGCAAAGAGGTGAATACGGAGTCGAACAACCCATTGTTTGTCCTAAAAATCTGTTGCCAGTTATCCATAGTCCAGCCCTCCGGCCACAACAATGGAAACCTGTAATTCACCGCCACTGAAGCCACAATAAAATAGGCAAAAGGCGACAAAAACACTAAAATCAATAGAAAAACTACTATTTTTTTCATTTTTTCCTAAAAAGCATCCATACAATACTCAATATAATAACAGCGTAAATAACCGTAATAACATAAGCCCTAGGTAGATCCATCAAATTGAACTTATTAAAATTGGCATGAATCAGCATTGATATCATACGCGGCGATTGGCGGCCTAAAAGCAAAGGAACTTCAAATACTCCAAATAAAAAAATGGCATATAGAAGGATGGTAGGTTTGGCTTTTCGCAACAAAAGCGGCAAGATGATGCTTGTCTGCGTTTGTCGCTTGGTTGCGCCTAATGTATGCGCTAATTGGCTATACCCTACTATGTTTTCGGATTGATAATAATTCAAAAACAGTAGGGTAAATACCGGAAAAGTGGACAATACAAGTGCTACCATTACACCAATATGCGCCCGATCATTAATTAGTGCTGGAAAAGTATCAATGGATCTAACCCAGCCTGTTTTTATCAACCATCTAGCCAAAAGACCCGAACTGCCCATCAATTGGAAAACCCAAAACGAAAAAATAATAGGAGGCATGGCCAATGGTGTGTACAAGAGGTAGTTAGGTATGCGCCGTTGTAACACATCCTTGCAACCAAGCACCAAAACCAAGCCTAAACCCACAGAGAGCGCAGTACTACACAGCGCAATGAAGGCAGATAAACCCAATGAAGACCATAAATCACCATCCCGAAGTGTGGCTGACCAATAAGTGAGGGTAAATCCTGTATTCAAAGTACCGACCCATCCTAACGAATAGCACAGGGCATATAAAAGCCCTGCCGCTAAAGGCAGTACCGAAAACATAAGAAATAACCCTATTGGAATGGCGTTTTTATTCATCGTTGATCAATCACGTACTTCCTAAAATCTTCAAATAGTCGAACCATATATTCTGGTGCAGGCTCCCTCAATGCGTAAGGCTGAATATCTTTGCGCTTGGGTGCATGTTGTCGTTCTGGCAAATTATTGAATTTTAACTGCCAGTCTTGAGGTAATTTTTGAATATCCAAAACAGTGCCGTCGCCCCAAACAGAAGGCATATACTTGCGGTATTGTGCTTCGGGCGAAATCATGAAATTTGTAACCACCATGGCACCTATTTTATTCCCCGATAACTTTGGAATGCCTAGATAATGTGAGTTCTGGATCGTTCCTGTTTCAAAAACATAAGCCTTCGTTGTGCCAGGAAAAATATTTTGTAAAATTTTATTATCCACCTCTGCATCGTTGTTGGATAACGTAAAATCTAATTCTCCATTGGCAAACATCTGGTGCATGGTTGCCAAATTTTCGGGAAAAGTTTCGCCTTTGCGCCAAAAATAGGGTTTTATCCGATTAATATACGCCCAAAGTTGACTCGAGGCGGCCTTGTATTTTTCTTCATCGAAATCCCCATTTAATGCGTTTTTATCACCCGATAGTGCTATCAACCAGGCTTTTAGGAGGGTCATGCCCGTAAATTCGTAAGGAATAGTCCATTTTCCCGGATGCGCCTGTACATAGGCTTCTAAGGCTTGCAGGTTACGTGGGGGCGCAGGCGTGCGTACACTATCAAATATAATACATTCTTGTACATTTCCCCAAGGGCACTCAAAACCATCTACTTTTTGTTGGAAATCAATACCAATAAACGGGTTGTCAAAATCAATATATTGGCTATTGGGCAACTGTTGGGTAAATGGCCCATAAAGGGCATCAATTTGGCGCAACTGAAAAAAAGTTTCCCCATTGATCCAACATAAATCAGTAGCACTGGTGTGCTGTTGGCTTTCTTTTTCGGCCATCATCATTTTAACCAATGCATTGCCTTGTCCTGTATTGAGTTGCAGGTTAATTTGGTAGCGTTGCTTTAATTCGGGCACCACATAGTCTTGCATATAGCGATTGATGAGTGGATCTCCCTGCCACATAGTCATTTGGACAGTAGTGCCTGCTGCTTTTTGCTCTATATCCTTCCAATTCAACTGGCTGGGGTCTTGCGTGCTCGTGATGGTAGCATTGTTGCAAGCCATCATAAGGCTGCATAAAAAAAGGAGTAAAATAAATTTTTTCATATTCCTAACTATACAATTCAGCCACAAATCCCACAAATAGGTACAAAATAGATATGTTCTTACCCTAAATTTGTAAAAATTTGTGCGATTTGTGGCTAAAACTATTTACAACCGATTTAGAAAGAATACCTCAAACTAAACTGGAATTGGCGCGGTGGTGCTGCATTTCTACGCACCAAAACACCCGATGCTGCCGACCCAATTTGAATCTGATTACTCTGTGTAGCATTATTAAAATAACCGCTCAAATTCGTAGCATTGAACAGATTGAACACATCTGCGCGTAAGGAAAGGTTATTTTTGCCAAAGTGAATGGTATATTCAGCATTGATATCGAAGGTATTAGACCAAGGCAAACGATCGCTATTGCGCACTTCGCCCGGCTGACGATCACTATTACCCACATACGCTGCACCAAAACTACGTCCATCGCCATTCAAATCGGTGGTGCCATAAATCAACGCATCCGGGATACGATTGATCGGCTGACCACTTTGCAACAACGAAGCCAAAGTTACTGATAAATTTTTGATTGGGTAATAATTAAAGATCGTATTGATTACATGCGTACGATCATTGATGCCTGCTCCCCATTCGTTGTCAAAATTATTGTTGTCCATCGCTTTAAAATTGATGTCTTCTGTATTGTTGCGCAACTTGGAAAGGGTATAAATAAGGCGATAGCTATAATTGTCGTCTCCTTTATCTTTTTGCAAATTAAAGGATGCTCCCCAATATTCTGCTTCGCCTTTTGTTTCAGAAACGACTACGCTACGCGCCACCCCTGTTACTTTTTCGCCATTTATGGTAGCAGAACCGTCTGCTGCAATAGGAATAGGGCGACTGGCATCTGCTTCAGCAGCCGTACGCACCACTACATTATTTGGATCAATTGTATAGGCACTTGGTGCATTCAAATCGCGCAAACGGAACAAATTATTGGATTTATTATACACCAAATCGACATAGAACAAACGCTTGGTATCCAATTGTTTCTGATAACCAACGGAAAATTGGTGGGTATATGGATTGTCATATCCATTGGGGTTCAATATACGTCGTTCGCCGCTAAAAGCACCTGCGCGTTGCTCTTGCAAAGAAGATCCAGAGGGACCTTTGAGGTACTGCACATTATTGGCACTTGCGCCTTGATTACCGTCGAAAGTGATTTTATCAATATCGGTTCCGGCGGGCAATAAGCCTTGGCGCACCAATTCAGTTAACTGCTTTTTGTAATCGGCCGATGTCGTATTTTGTTGTAAGGCATCGGAGTAAATAGCATAATTTACTTTGTCGTAAAAGATGCCATAACCGCCTCTAATGGCACTTGTTGCATTCAATTTGTAGTTAAAACTTGCGCGAGGAGCTATATTATTCGCATCACCTTTGTCTGCACCACCTTTGCTCAGGTTATCATAATCGTAACGTACACCTAAGGTAATATTGAGGCGATTAGAGGCACTCCATTTATCCTCCAAATAAGCAGAATAAATATTTTGGCGTGTACCAAAAGAGGCTGGGCGTAGTTCTACGCCATAGCCTAGTACTTGTACATCGGCTGGGATATCGTTGATACCTAAAGCAGAGCCTAGGTTTTTGGCTTTTAAATCGGCCAATTGTTGCGCCGTCAATTTTACGGTATAACTTCCATTGGGATTGCCACCACCAAACAGACTATGATCTGCACTAATGACTTCTGCGCCCGCTTTGAAAGTATGGTTATTCTTGTAAATAGTAATTTTTTTTTGTGCTTGCACCGTTTTTTCATGTGCATCAAACAAATATCCGGGGTGACCCAATACCGCAACAGTTTGCTCTTGCGCATCAAGAACACTTACATTAGGTGAGTTTACGTTGGCTGCACGGCCATAATTCCACCGGAATTGGCTGTACTGAACATTGGTTTCAGATTTGAAATTTTGTCCAGAATAAGTATTTTGTGATGCCAGTAATAAGCTATTTCTATCCTGAAAATTGGCGGCAGAAGGGAATGATAATCCTCCATCTAAACCTCCGCCTTGGCGTGCGATATTCACAAAACCTACATTGGCACGGAAGGCCGAAGCGAAACGATCCGTCCATTTTTGATCTACTTTTGCACTCAAATAAGTAAAGTTATTCTCCCCCCTAACAGTTTCATTTACACCTACTGCGGGAGAGACAAGGTAGTTATCTTTGATATCTCTGGTGTACTCGGCGTTGAGGTAATAAAAGGTTTTATCTTTTTTAAGGGCACCACCCACACCGAAACCACCTTGATACCGCTGAAAACCATCTTTTACCTGATTGCCCGATAAGTCGCGCAAAATATACGGCGAAGCAGCATCTATTACTGCGCCGGGACGCGTGATAAAAAAGGCTTCACCCGATGTGGTATTACTGCCACTGCGTGTTGTGATATTGATAATGCCATTGGCTGTATTGCCGTATTCCGTAGAAAAATTATTGGTAAGAACATTAATGTTTTTGGTAAAACCAACCGGAATATTAAACTTCAAGCCACCCAAAAAGCGCTCATTATTATCCATTCCATCCATTAAATAGTTGGTAAACAAACCATTAGAGCCATTAATACTTACGCTTGGTGCCTCTGGGTAGAAGCCTGTTGCTTGCACTACATTGGGTAATCTGTACAAGATTCGCGTAATGTCGCGGCCTTCCAAAGGCAAAGATTCAATCTCTTTTTGCTTCAGTTGAGACGCTACCTGTGCATCTACGGTATTGATTTTTGAAGTGTTTAAGATCACTATTTCACTTAATTCCTTTGCTTTTTTGGGTACTAAAACCAATTGGACACTGGTATTTGTATTACTTTGTAACACAATGCCCCCTACTTTTGCTGCTTGGTAAAGATCATCTGCATCTACCATCACCTCATATACACCGGACAAAGATAAACCTCTAAAAATCGCCTTACCCTGTGCATTGGACATCAAAGCACTTTTGTATCCTATATCGCTATTGGAGAGTTGAACCGTTATGTCGTTAGGTAAAGTATTGCCGCCAGCCTCCGTGAGGACGACCTCAATGTCAACTTGAGCAAAAGCCATAATATGGCTTAAGCATAAAATAAGAATTGTACTAATTTGTTTCATAAAAATATTGATTAATAATTGTTTAATACACTGTAAAATAAATTTGTTTGCTTTATAGTAAATACAGATGTTTGTCTCGTGGAAACAAGAACATATACATTGATAGCCCTTTTAGTACTACAATGGAGTTCATTCCGCCGAAAGGCAGATGAGCAAAGAAAAAGTTAAGGAGTGAATTGCGTGCTTATTTCTAAGAGAAAATAGGCGGCCCACGGAACGGAGCCGTCATAGAAAAGGCAGTACTTGGAATAAAGGTGGTACAGGTATTCGCGACTTTGGGACTACAGATAAGTATAGCCAATAAGTCCTTTTTCAAGATAGAATTACGCGATAATCGGTACAATAACGCCCTGAAATCGTGGATATTATCAATATCGTGTAAGGTAGGTAGCCAAGTAGCACCCACAGATAAGGGATACATACCACTTTGAAAAGCCGCTTGTAATACGCTTGTTTGCCAAGGTAATTGAATAAAAGACGATCTGCAATACTGTTTTTGGCTCATCCCAATGAGATAAACCCCGCCATCTTGTGCAGGTCCAAATACCATAGTTCCCAATGCCAATTGGTGTACTGCCGCTAAAATGGTAGCACTAGTTAACTCGGGACTATCGTTACCAATAACGATGATTTGGGCAAAATCTTTCTTAAAAATGGCCTCCATCGCATCAGCAAGTCTTTGACCAAAAGAAATGTGTGCGGCGGCTGTATCATAATGCAAAAAAACAGGTAGTCCGGTTTGTTGAGCGGTATGTACGGTTTTTTTGATAAAATAGGCAGCAATGGATTGATTTACTGATTTGCCTGCCGATTGGTCAAAATGCTTCGATACCGCTTCTTGAGCAGCAGTTTTAGAAAAAATAAGAATGGCAGTCTTAAAATCCTTATGAAGCATAATAATCGAGCATATTGGCACCAGCAAAGGTATCTCTTACAACTGATTGATCGTAAAAAAACTATTGAAAAGCGTCTGCTTGAGGACATATACGTCCAAAAATGGAAATTGGATTTATTTTTTTGATAAAAAGTGGTGCTAAGTAGTTTTTGGACAGCCAATGATTGGTACAGTTATGCATACCTATATCGGTTAAGCCTTTAAAATCCAATTTTTACGCTTTTTTTCCAAAATATGGAAAAAGCAATTCGCCAAATTGAGCATAAAGCACTAATAATCAATTAATTAAAAAAAAGGCGCGTTTTTTGGCATAGTACTCTCAAATTATTTATTTAAAATTAAAGAACATGAGAGTAATATTCACTTTTTTATTGGCATTCACGATCTGTATCAATGTATTGATAGCGAGTGGCCCTTCAACGTACTTCAATATCTACTTACCGCCCAATAATGATGCCGTAAAACGCAATGTGGCACTCATCGTAACAGCACTGTATGATGAAACTTCATTTACCATCACCGATGATGGGATTGATGGAGATGCTGATGACTCTTTTTCTGGCACCCTCTCTGCTGGCCAATCTTATATTCTTTATATTAAGGACAATGGCATTAATGACGACGCTCAATACGCCTCAGGTGGTACGCTCAAGCGCGACGGCGACTATTTTATCATTAATAGCAGTAAATTGGTCTTTGCATCCATGTCCA